>NZ_JBHSQV010000183.1:0-94216 GCF_042658665.1 Marinicrinis lubricantis | reverse complement strand
TCGGGGTGGAAGTGCAGCAATGCATGGAGCTGACGAATACTAATCGGTCGAGGGCTTATCCCATATTTTTGATTTCTACCTTAGCGTCACAACAAATACGAATCACATTTGATGTGACAATAGTTCAAAGAAATCAAAAGATACACCTTAATATGACCCAAAAAAGTGACGTGAAGCGCTGTAGCGAATTCCGATTACTTTTTCGGGGCCCATCAAAGATTCCATCAGGAATCAAAAGATCGACAACATGTTGATCAACAAGCAACCTTACACTTTCGCATTCAGTTTTGAAAGTACAATTATCGGGACGTAGCTCAGCTTGGTAGAGCACCTGGTTTGGGACCAGGGGGTCGCATGTTCAAATCGTGTCGTCCCGACCACTTTCAATATCATAACTGGTTTGGTAATAATGGCGGAGGGGAACCACGCGTACCCATCCCGAACACGACCGTTAAGCCCTCCAGCGCCGATGGTACTTGGACCGAAGGGTCCTGGGAGAGTAGGACGTTGCCAAGCCAACCTAAAGATCCGTGCATCTGCACGGGTCTTTTTCTATGTTGCTCGTCCTACGCCGTTTGGAGAGTATACGGTTTCTTCCGATCGAAGTAACTCCAACGGAGGATATCCGTGAAATAGAGGAAGAAACCGATGCCGACCTCGAAGTAAAGCGAAGAAGGATCACTCGGTGCGGAAGGACGCCATCAAGCCAACCTAAAGACCTGTGCAGATGCATGGGTCTTTTACTATGCTGCTCGTCCTACACCGCTCAGAGAGTATACGGTTTCTTCCTTTCGAAGCAATGCAACGGAGGATGTCCGTGAAATAGAGGAAGAAACCGATGCCGACCTCGTAGTAAAGCGAAGAAGGGGATGCTCGGTGCGGAAGGACGCCATCAAGCCAACTAAAGACCTGTGCAGAGACACAGGTCTTTTTTTGTCGTATGCACTAAATGTACGGAAATGGATAGTACATCGAGGTATTAGATTTGCTTGGTAACAGACACGTGCTAAAAATTGAACATTTACTCCTGTATAAGGAGACGATTATTACAAAAACATATAAAATAAACCGAACTATAGAAACTTTATATTTATTTAATGTTCGCTTTTTAACTTGACATGACCCGTAACATATTGTTAAACTAGTATTGCAAACAGCGAAATGTGAAATATAACAATCAAATAGACGAATGTCCTGTATAATATCGGGGATATGGCCCGAAAGTTTCTACCCAAAAACCGTAAATTTTTGGACTACGGGAAGAGAAGGCGTCCTTGATCGGATAAGGCGAGACATCCTGCTAAGTGCAGACGGACAAAGACAATAGATGAAGCCCCGATTTTTGGCGTCCCCATTTTTCTGTGGTTCTTAGATATAACAATGATGCCTCGGTATGGGGGGCTCGGTTCAAGGGGAGGTTACTGATAAGCCTGCCCTTTTTGTGTCTTTATACATGAGAGCATCTGATGGAGGGATAAGCGTGGCGGAACAAGCGAAAGTAGGAGTGATCATGGGCAGCAGCTCAGACTGGGAAACGATGAAGCACGCCTGTGATATATTAGATGAATTAGAAGTACCCTATGAGAAAAAGGTAGTGTCTGCACATCGAACCCCAGATCTCATGTTTGAATATGCGGAACAGGCGATATCTCGAGGTCTGAAAGTCATTATTGCGGGTGCGGGCGGTGCAGCACATCTTCCTGGGATGGTAGCATCCAAGACGGAGTTGCCTGTCATCGGTGTTCCCGTGAAATCATCCAATTTGAATGGTTTGGATTCGCTCCTTTCCATCGTACAGATGCCTGGAGGAATTCCAGTGGCTACCGTGGCGATCGGCAAAGCAGGTGCAACGAATGCAGGATTGCTGGCAGCTCAAATTTTAGGAACATCTGACCCTAATCTTACATCTAGAATTGCCGCACGCAGGGAGCGTTTGAAACAAACGGTTATGGAAAGCAGTGATCAACTTATATGAGTACGCAAAAGATATTGCCGGGAAGCACGATCGGGATTTTGGGCGGCGGACAGCTTGGACGCATGATAAGTTTAGCAGGTCGAAATTTAGGCTTTCGTTTTGCGGTCATGGATCCAACACAGGATTGTCCTTGCGGTCAGGTGGCGGATGTTGAAATTAATGCCGTGTACAGTGATGTAGAAGCAGCCGCAAGCCTGGCTCAACAGTCCGACGTCATTACGTATGAATTTGAAAATGTGGATGCCAGCGTTGCCGAGGTACTGGAGCAGACCTCCTATGTACCGCAGGGCAGCAAGCTTTTGTATACTACGCAGCATCGGATTAGGGAGAAAAAGGCGATTGAGCAAGCCGGTGCGAAGGTAGCTCCATATTTTGAGATCCATAGTCTTCAGCAGTTGGAGAAGGCAGCTAAACAATTTGATTATTCCTGTGTTCTGAAGACGGCGACGGGTGGTTATGACGGCAAAGGACAGTGGGTGATCCGAAGTGAACAGGATGTGATCCCCGCGTATGAAACGTTAACCCAAGCGGGTACGGATCTTGTCCTTGAAAAGTTTATCCAGTTTGAGCTGGAGCTATCCGTTATTGCAGCGCGAAATCCAGCAGGGGAAGTAAAAGCATTCCCGGTAGCAGAGAATATCCATGTCGATAACATTCTTCATCTATCGATTGTTCCGGCCCGTATAACTCGGGAAATTGCCGCTAAAGCGGAACAAATGGCGCTGAAGATAGCGGAAGGAATGGATGTCATTGGTCTTATCGCCGTGGAAATGTTCCTGACCCGAGACGGAGAGATCTACGTCAATGAATTGGCGCCAAGACCTCACAATTCCGGACATTATACGATGGATGCCTGCAAAACATCGCAATTCGAGCAGCATGTGAGAGCGATCTGCAATTTGCCGCTAGGCCAGACCGATCTTTTGACGCCAGTCGTGATGGTCAATATTTTGGGTGAACACGTTCAGCCCGTTCTTGAATGGATGGAAGAAGGACAGCCAATCGATGATTCATTAACGGCGAAGATTCATTTTTACGGTAAAAAGGAAGCGAAGACGAAACGGAAAATGGGGCATATCAATTTGCTCGGCAACAGCGTAGACGATGCCATCCGTTGGGTGGAACGCTCGGGCATTTGGAATTCCTGATGGTCTACCGTGCATTCGCTCCTAAAATGGACTACGATAAGATAGAACGGGCCTTGGCCCGACCAATATAGAACTCTCGGAGGTAACCCAATGATCGAAAGATACACAAGGCCAGAAATGTCTGCGATTTGGACGGAAGAGAATAAATTTAAGGCATGGCTCGAAGTGGAGATTTGCTCCTGTGAAGCATGGTCCGAGCTTGGCATCATTCCAAAAGAAGACGTGAAAAAAATTCGTGAGAATGCGACCTTCAACATAGATCGAATTTATGAGATTGAGCAGCAAACACGTCACGATGTAATTGCTTTTACGCGCGCGGTATCCGAATCGCTAGGCGAGGAAAGAAAATGGGTTCATTACGGCCTGACTTCCACCGATGTCGTGGACACGGCTTTGGGATATCTGCTTAAACAAGCGAATGAGATTTTGGAAAAAGACCTGATCAACTTCATTGATATATTGAAAAATAAAGCGAAAGAGCATAAGCATACGGCGATGATGGGCCGGACGCACGGTGTTCATGCAGAACCGACGACGTTTGGACTCAAAATGGCGCTTTGGTATGAAGAGATGAAGCGTAACTTAGACCGTTTCCGCGAGGCGGCAAAAGGCGTAGAATTCGGTAAAATTTCCGGTGCGGTAGGAACGTACGCGAATATTGATCCGTTCGTTGAGCAATATGTATGCAAAAAGCTGGGTACGTCACCGGCTCCGATTTCGACACAGACATTGCAGCGTGACCGTCACGCCCACTACATGGCAACACTTGCTCTGATCGCGACGTCGATGGATAAATTCGCGACGGAAATTCGTGCGCTGCAGAAGAGCGAATTTCGAGAAGTGGAAGAGGCGTTCGCGAAAGGGCAAAAAGGAAGCTCCGCGATGCCGCATAAGCGCAATCCGATCGGCTGCGAAAATATTTCCGGTCTGTCCCGCGTCATCCGAGGGCATATGGTTTCCGCTTATGAGAATGTACCGCTGTGGCATGAACGCGACATCTCCCACTCTTCTGTAGAAAGAGTCATTCTGCCGGATGCGACGATGCTGCTCAACTATATGCTGAATCGTCTGGGCAATATCATTAAGAATTTGACGGTGTTCCCTGAAAATATGAAACGGAACATGGAGCGCACCTACGGCGTACCGTTCTCCGGACGCGTGATGACGAAGCTGATCGACAAGGGCTTAAGCCGCGAGGAAGCATACGATACGGTACAGCCTAGAGCGATGCAGGCTTGGGAGACGCAGCAGCATTTTAAGGAGATTGTACTGAATACCCCGGAAATTACGAAGCATCTGTCGGTAGAGGAGATTGAAGACTGCTTTAATCCGAGCTGGCACTTGAAGCATGTGGATACGATTTTTGAACGTTTGGGCTTGAACTAAGACAAGCCTGACCATAGAGAAAAGGTATTACGGCACAACCGCCGACTTCCTTAAGAGAGAGGAGCCCGCACAAAAGATGACCGCTCTAACCACTGCAGCCGAACTCGTAAAAGCGCCGCTGCTGTATAAAGGAAAAGTTCGTGAGCTATATGATCTAGGGGAACATTTTTTGATCGTGGTCACGGATCGCATTTCAGCCTTCGATTATATTTTATCGCCGGCTGTACCGGATAAAGGGAATGTACTGAACACGCTCAGCGCATTTTGGTTTGAGAAGACCTCGCACCTCATTCGAAATCATGTCGTTCATACCGATGTGACGAAGCTGAGTGATGTCATTCCATCTCCTGAGCTGATGAAAGACCGCGTTATGGTGGCCCGCAAAGCCGAACGTATCGATATCGAATGCGTCGTTCGCGGTTACATTACCGGCGGCGGCTGGAGACAATATCAGACAACCGGCGAAGTGAACGGACATAAGCTGCCCGAAGGCATGCGAAAAAATGAAAAGCTGGCTCAGCCGCTCTTCACACCTGCCGCGAAGAATGATCAAGGACATGACGAGGATATTTCCATCGAGGAGATGGAGCGCAGAGTCGGCAAGGAGCTTACCGCCGAGCTGCAGGCAAAAAGCTTGGAGCTGTACGCATTCGCAAGAGATTACTGTGAGCAGCGCGGCATTATTTTAGCGGATTGCAAGTTTGAATTCGGCATCTTGGATGGACAAGTCATCCTCATCGATGAGCTGTTTACACCGGATTCCTCCCGTTTTTGGGATCATGATGGCTATGCGTTGGATATTGAGATCGACAGCATGGATAAAGAACCGGTACGGACGTATTTGGCCGGTACGGATTGGGATAAGAACAGTCCGCCGCCGCAGCTCCCTGCCGAAGTGGTGGCAGAGACGACGTCCCGTTACCGCGAAATCATGAAACGTTTGATGAAATAAAGACATCAGCAACTTTAAATCACATGTGAGGAACGAAGGAGGAACTACCGATGATTAAAGCAACGGTATATGTAACGATTAAACAAAGCGTGCTCGACCCGCAAGGCAATGCCGTTCAAGGTGCTCTGCATTCGATGGGATTTCAGGAAGTTGGCCAAGTGCGCGTAGGTAAATATATGGAACTTACTTTGAATACAACCGACCGCAGAGAAGCGGAAACAAGATTAAAGGAAATGTGTGAGAAGCTATTGGCCAATACGGTCATCGAAGATTATCGCTTCGAATTGGAGGGCCTATAAAATGAAATTTGCGGTGCTCGTCTTTCCCGGCTCGAATTGTGACGTGGATTGCTACAAGGCGGTAGAAGAGACAATTGGGGAATCGGTGGAATACGTTTGGCATACGGAGACGGATCTTTCCCGTTTTGACTGCATTATCGTACCCGGCGGATTCTCTTACGGAGACTACCTGCGTTCCGGTGCGATCGCTCGTTTTGCTCCGGTCATGAATGCGCTCGTGAAAGAGGCGGAAGCCGGAAAATATATTTTAGGGATTTGCAACGGATTTCAAATCTTATTGGAGTCAGGACTGCTGCCGGGCGCGATGCTTCGCAACCAAAGCTTGAAGTTCCGCTGCCACAGCTCGAATCTGGTTGTGGAGAACAATCAGACTCCGTTTACAAGAGACTATGCGGCAAAAGAAGTGATCGACATTCCGATCGCTCACGGAGAAGGCAACTATTTCTGTGATGAAGCGACGCTGGAAGAACTGAAAGCCAATCAACAGATCGTATTCACATACGAGACGAACCCGAACGGCTCGTTGCTCGATATCGCAGGGATTTGCAACCGCGAGGGCAATATCGTAGGGATGATGCCTCACCCGGAACGCGCAGTGAATCAAATTCTAGGTTCCGAGGACGGTAAACGGATGTTTACTTCAATTCTGAAAACTTGGAGGGAAAAACATGGCGCAGCAGTTAGCAGCTAAAGAACCGACACCGGAACAAATCGCAGACCTGCAAATATACAAGGAGATGGGCGTAACGGACAGCGAGTACAAGCTCATCTGCGAGTTTATGGGTCGGAAGCCAAACTACACCGAGATCGGCGTATTCAGCGTCATGTGGTCCGAGCATTGCGCGTACAAAAATTCGAAACCGATTCTGAAGCGATTCCCTGTAACGGGTCCCCGCGTACTCATGGGACCGGGTGAAGGTGCTGGGATTGTAGACATTGGCGACAATCAAGCGGTCGTATTTAAGATCGAAAGCCATAACCACCCTTCGGCCGTAGAGCCGTATCAAGGCGCGGCAACAGGCGTCGGCGGTATTATTCGCGACATTTTCTCGATGGGCGCACGTCCTGTCGCTTTGCTCAACTCCTTACGATTCGGCAAGCTGTCCAGCGAAAGGGTGAAATACTTGTTCGAGCATGTCGTATCGGGGATTGCAGGATACGGCAACTGTATCGGGATCCCTACCGTCGGCGGCGAAGTGATGTTCGATGAAAGCTATGAGGGGAATCCTCTCGTCAACGCGATGTGCGTGGGCATTATTGATCACGATAAAATTCAGCGCGGTGTCGCTCAGGGCGTAGGCAACCCAGTGTTCTATGTCGGTCCTGCAACCGGACGCGACGGCATACATGGTGCAACGTTCGCCTCTGAGGACTTGACCGAAGAATCCGAAGCGAAGCGTTCGGCGGTACAGGTCGGCGATCCATTCATGGAGAAGCTGGTCATGGAAGCTTGTCTTGACTTGATCAATTCTGGAATCGTACTTGGCATTCAGGATATGGGGGCAGCAGGCTTAACGTGTTCCAGTGCGGAGATGGCGAGCAAAGCGGGCAACGGGATGGATTTGTACTTGGACGAAGTGCCTCAGCGTGAAGAAGGCATGACGCCTTATGAAATGATGCTTTCCGAGTCTCAGGAGCGGATGCTGTTCGTCGTTGAACCGAACAAAGAAGAGCAGGCGAAGGCGATCTTTGAGCGCTGGGGACTGACCTGCTACAAAGTGGGTAAAGTAACGGATACGGGACGTCTGAAGCTGTATCATCAAGGCGACGTTGTAGCTGATATGCCGGTTAAAGCGCTCGTTGATGAGTGTCCGGTTTATAATAAGCCATCCGAGGTGCCAGCTTATTATGAGCTGAACGCAAGTGTCGATACTGTTGGTTATGCGGAAGTGGTCGACTTAGACGATGCACTTCGCAAGGTGCTGGCATCTCCAACGGTGGCAAGTAAGGAATGGGTCTATAACCAATATGACCATATGGTGCGTACGAGTACGGCTGTACGTCCTGGCTCGGATGCAGCGGTTGTGACCGTCCCTGGCACACGCAAGGCGCTGGCGATGACGACCGATTGCAACGGCAGATACGTGTATCTGGATCCTGAAGTCGGCGGCAAAATCGCGGTCAGCGAAGCAGCGCGCAACATCGTCTGCTCCGGCGCGGAACCGCTGGCGATTACCGACAATCTGAACTTCGGCAGTCCAGAGAAGCCGGATATTTTCTGGCAGTTGGAAAAAGCGGCAGACGGTATTTCCGAAGCTTGCCGTCAGCTGGATACCCCGGTCATCGGCGGTAACGTCAGCTTGTACAACGAAAATGCCAAGGGTGCGATTTACCCGACGCCAGTCATCGGTATGGTCGGATTGGTGCAGGATGTCGACCACATCACGACCCAAAGCTTCAAAGCAGAAGGCGATGTGATCCTGCTGCTCGGCGATACGAAAGCGGAACTCGGCGGCAGCGAATTCCAATACATTGTACACGGCGTAACCGAAGGCAGACCTCCGCAGCTCGATCTTGATGTCGAGAAGAGATTGCAGCAATCGGTATTGACGCTCATTCGCAAAGGATACGTGGCATCGGCACACGACTTGTCGGAAGGCGGATTAGCTGCCGCATTGGCGGAATCGTGCATCAGCGGAGGGCTCGGCGCGAAGGTTCAGTTCCGTACGGAGCTTCGCACGGATATCGCATTGTTCAGTGAAAGCCAATCCCGCGTCATTCTCACGGTAAAACCAGAGAATGCAGCGGAAGCGGCTGCATTCCTTAAAGAGCAAGGCGTTCCCGTTCAAGAAATCGGTGTGGTGACAGGAAGCGAATTGAATATCCAAGTGAACGATAAGCAGGCGGTGAACAGCTCCGTCAGCGATCTGGAAAGCGTATGGAAGGATGCGATTCCATGTCTCATGGGCAGCAAGACAAATTAAAGCAGCAGCTGTGGACAGGCGACTATTACAATGAGGGCGTGACCCATGATCACGATGGGTTTTTCGATAAATTGAAGGAAGAGTGCGGCGTATTCGGGGTGTTCGGTCACCCAGAAGCCGCTCATCTTTCTTATTACGGTTTGCATGCGCTGCAGCACCGCGGGCAGGAAAGCGGCGGGATCTGCACGTCGGATGAAGAGGAATTCAACTATCATCGCGGTATGGGACTGGTCAAGGAAGTATTCACAAACGAGAGATTGCAGGAGCTGAAAGGCTCGAACGCTATCGCGCACGTTCGCTACTCGACTTCTGGGGAGAGCAAGCTGGCGAATGCGCAGCCGCTCGTATTCAAATACCGTGAAGGCGACTTGGCCGTTGCGACGAACGGCAACCTGCACAACGCGATGGATATTCGCAAGCGGCTGGAGCGGCTCGGCTCGATCTTCCAGACGTCGAGCGATACCGAAGTTGTGGCGCATCTTATTGCGCGCTCTCCGTATGATCAGCTCGAAGACGCGGTGAGAGAAGCGCTTCGCGAGGTGAAAGGAGCGTATGCCTTCTTGTTTATGACAAGAGGCAAGCTCATCGCGGCACGCGACCCGAACGGCCTTCGTCCGTTCGTGATGGGCAAGCTCGGCGACGCGATCTTGTTCGCTTCCGAATCGTGTGCGTTCGATGCGGTCGGAGCGGAATATATCCGCGACGTACAGCCTGGTGAGCTGCTCGTGCTGGATCAAAACGGCATGCGCGAGGAGCGGTTTGCATCGAAGCAGCGCCAGTCAGTGTGCGCGATGGAGTATATTTACTTCGCCCGTCCGGACAGCGATGTGGACGGTATCAATATTCACTCTTCCCGCAAACGGATGGGGAAGGTGCTCGCGGCGGAAGCGTTCGTCGATGCCGATGTGGTGACCGGCGTGCCGGACTCCAGCATCTCGGCGGCGATCGGATTCGCGGAGCAGACCGGTATCCCGTATGAGCTCGGTCTCATTAAGAACCGTTATACGGGTAGAACGTTCATTCAGCCCAGCCAAGAACTGCGTGAGCAGGGCGTGAAGATGAAGCTGAGTGCTGTACGCAAAGTCGTAGAGGGCAAGCGCGTTGTCATGATCGACGATTCCATCGTACGGGGGACGACCAGCTTGCGCATCGTCAATTTGCTCAGAGAAGCCGGGGCGAAGGAAGTGCATGTGCGCATCAGCTCGCCGCCATTCATGAACCCTTGTTTTTACGGCATCGATACGCCGAGCCGTAATGAGCTCATTGCCGCTCAGAAATCAGTGGAGGAAATCCGTCAGGCGATCAATGCGGATTCGATTCATTTCTTGAGCAAGGAAGGGCTGCTGGAGGCGATTGGTTCGGACAGCACGGATAAAAACAGCGGAATGTGCCTGGCATGCTTTGACAACGATTATCCTACGATGGCAGATACAAGTGAAGGAAAGAGCTCAGAGGGGTTAGTGGAATCTACGAAGTAACGGATGAGTTGGAGGGAAAACCATGTCAGAGGCGTATAAGCAAGCGGGAGTCGATATTGCAGCCGGCAACGAAGCGGTAGAACGGATGAAGAAGCATGTGAAAAGAACGTTTCGTCCGGAGGTCATGGCGGATCTAGGCGGATTTGGCGCTTTGTTTGCACTGAATAAAGAGAAGTATGAGGAACCGATTCTCGTGTCCGGTACGGACGGAGTAGGAACGAAGCTGATGCTGGCGTTCGCGATGGATAAGCACGATACGATCGGCATCGATGCGGTCGCCATGTGTGTCAACGACATCGTCGTACAGGGCGCAGAGCCTCTATTTTTCCTCGATTACTTGGCACTCGGTAAAGTCGTGCCGGAGAAGATCGAAAGCATCGTGAAAGGGATCTCCGAAGGCTGCTTGCAGTCCGGATGCTCTCTGATCGGCGGTGAAACGGCGGAAATGCCTGGGATGTACGATGAAGACGAATACGATATCGGCGGCTTCAGCGTCGGCATCGTGGACCGCAAGAAGATGGTCGACGGCTCCAGCATTGAATGCGGAGATGTGGTGCTCGGTATGAGCTCCAGCGGGCTGCACAGCAATGGCTTTTCGCTTGTGCGCCGTATCCTGCTTGAGCAAAAAGGCTACGGATTGAACGATCAGGTGGAAGGGTTAGACACTCCGCTAGGAGAGGTACTCCTGACGCCAACGAAAATTTATGTGAAACCGATTTTGGCAATGCTTGAAAAAGTGAACATTAAAGGGATGTCCCATATTACAGGAGGCGGCTTTATCGAGAATATTCCTCGCATGCTGCCTGCGGACGTGAATGTGGACATCACCCCGGATTCTTGGCCCGTGCCACCGATCTTCGAGCTGCTGAAGAAGGAAGGCGGCTTCAGCGACAAGGACGCCTACACGACCTTTAATATGGGGATCGGCATGGTGCTTGTCGTTTCGCAGAAGGATGTGGAGCAGGTCAAGGAGATTGCCCGCACCTTCGGAGAAGAAGTGTACACGATCGGCCGCGTGAAGTTCGGCCAGCGCCGCGTAACGTTCGGCGGGGTGGAGCTCGAATGAGCGATTATCGGATAGCGGTATTCGGTTCGGGGAACGGTTCGAATTTTCAAGCAATTGCGGATCAGGTTCAAGCCGGACAGCTCGATGTAAAGATCGAGCTGTTGGTTTGTGATCAGCCGCAGGCCAAAATCATCGAGCGAGCGGAAAAGGCCGGTGTAGAGACGCTGGTGCTTACGCTGAAGCAGTTCGAGTCGAAGGCGGCGTATGAGGAAGCGATTTTAGAACGTCTGACAGAAAAGCAGGTCGACTTGATCGTCCTCGCAGGCTACATGAAGCTGATCTCACCCGTGCTGTTGAATGCTTACAAAGGACGTATCATTAACATTCATCCATCGCTGCTGCCATCCTTTCCGGGCAAGCAGGGTGTGGCGGATGCTTTCGAATATGGCGTTAAGGTCACGGGGTGCACTGTACACTTCGTAGATGAAGGTATGGATACCGGACCGATTATCGCACAACAGGCAGTCCCTGTGCTGGATCATGATACGGTGGAGTCGCTGCATCAGCGCATTCACGAAGCGGAGCAGCAGATTTATCCGGAAGTAGTTCGCTCTCTTGCTCAGGGGCTTATAAAGTTGAATGGACGAAAGGTATCGAAACGTAACGGTTTCATTGAACGTTAATTTACAGATTGATTGAATACAGGCATGATGCTTAAAATGGTTTATCCCCGTATGCGGCCAGCATCGATTGACGAGATGTGAAGCGAGAATAACGGGCATGCGCACTACTTTCAAATAAGTTCGGGCAGGAGCAAGGCGGTAACTAATGACAGAAGCTTAACGAAACATCAAACTTTGAATACACATGGGAGGAATCGTACGTGGCGATCAAACGCGCGCTGATTAGTGTCTCAGATAAAACAGGCATCGTAGAATTTGCATCCAAGCTGGCAGAACAAGGTGTGGAGCTGATTTCGACCGGAGGGACGAAGACGCTTCTAGAACAAAACAATGTTCCGGTCATCGGAATTTCCGATGTGACAGGTTTTCCGGAAATTATGGATGGCCGAGTGAAGACACTGCATCCCGCTGTACATAGCGGCTTGCTGGCTGTTCGTGATAATGAAGAGCATCAGAAGCAGATGGAGGAATTAGGACTCGATTACATCGATATCGTTGTCGTGAATCTGTATCCTTTCGGGCAGACGATTGCAAAGCCGGATGTGGCATATGAAGATGCAATTGAAAACATCGACATCGGCGGTCCGACGATGCTCCGTTCCGCGGCGAAGAACCATGCTTTCGTAACGGTCGTGGTCGACGCCGGAGACTATGAGCAGGTGCTGCAGGAGATCGCGCAAGGCGGCGATACGACGCTGGACACGAGAAAACGTTTGGCGGCGAAAGTGTTCCGTCATACGGCGGCTTATGACGCGCTTATTTCGGAATATTTGTCCAAGCAATTAGGAGAGGAATTCCCAGAACGATATACGGTTACGTACGAAAAAGTACAGGAGCTTCGCTACGGAGAAAATCCGCATCAGAAGGCAGCCTTCTATAAAAAGCCGCTGGCGGAGGCAGGCAGCATTACGACCGCAGAGAAGCTGCACGGCAAGGAGCTTTCGTACAACAACATCAATGACGCGAATGCAGCGCTGAATATCGTCAAGGAGTTCACGGAGCCGGCAGTGGTTGCGGTGAAGCATATGAACCCATGCGGCGTAGGTATCGGCGAGTCGATTGCACAGGCTTATCAAAAAGCGTATGAAGCGGATCCAACCTCGATCTTCGGCGGGATCGTTGCTGCGAATCGTACGGTAGACAAGGAAATGGCGGAAAAGCTGCACGAAATTTTCTTGGAAATCGTATTGGCACCGGATTTCACGCCGGAAGCGCTGGAGATTCTGACGAAGAAAAAGAACATCCGTCTGCTGAAGCTGGGCGAGCTGCAGGGCAGCCAGAAGGCAGAACAGCTCATTACTTCTGTAGAAGGCGGCATGCTGGTACAGGATAAGGATGTGAGACAGCTGGCGGATGAAGACATTCAAGTCGCAACCGATCGGAAGCCGACAGAGGAAGAGTTGAAGCAGCTGCTGTTCGCATGGAAGGTCGTCAAGCATGTGAAATCGAACGCGATTGTGCTTGCGAAGGATAACATGACGATCGGCGTAGGAGCAGGCCAAATGAACCGCGTAGGCGCAGCGAAAATTGCGATTGAGCAGGCGGGTGAGCAGGCAGTCGGCAGCGTGCTGGCTTCGGATGCGTTCTTCCCGATGGGCGATACACTGGAGCTTGCGGCGAAGGCAGGCATTAAGGCCGTCATTCAGCCGGGCGGCTCGATTAAGGATGAAGAATCGATCAAGGTAGCCAATGAGAACGGTATTGCCATGGTCTTCACGGGCGTACGCCATTTTAAACACTAATCGGAAGGTTAGGTGCATATAGGAGGCGAAAGCCTCCGACTATTTTTTGTGACGGATGAACAGGAGGTCTCACATGCGAGTTCTAGTCGTAGGACGGGGCGGAAGAGAGCATACGATCGTTTGGGCGCTGAAGAAAAGTCCGAAGGTCAGCGAAATATACTGTGCCCCTGGTAACGCGGGCATTGCGGAAATGGCCGATTGCGTATCGATCGAGGAAACACAGTTCGAAGAGCTGTGCCGATTCGCGAAGGAAAACAAGATTGATCTAGCGGTGGTCGGACCGGAGGATCCTTTGTTTGCAGGAGCGGTGGACGCACTGGAGGCAGCAGGCATTAAGACGTTCGGTCCTCGCAAAAATGCAGCGATCATTGAGGGCAGCAAGGTGTTTACGAAGGATTTGATGAAGAAGTATCAAATCCCGACGGCGGCCTATGAAAGCTTCGATCGTTACGATGACGCTCTGGCTTATCTCCATGCGCATCAAGCTCCGATCGTCATTAAGGCGGATGGCTTGGCTGCGGGCAAAGGAGTGACCGTAGCGGCGACGATGGAAGAAGCGGAGCAGGCTTTGAAGGATATCATGGTCGGCAAAGCGTTCGGCGAAGCGGGAAATCAAGTCGTCATTGAAGAATATTTGCAGGGACAGGAAATGTCGATCCTGGCATTCGTCGACGGTGAGACGGTGCGTCCGATGGTTCCGTCCCAGGACCACAAGCCGGTCTTTGACGGAGACAAGGGTCCGAATACGGGCGGTATGGGCACCTATTCTCCAGTGCCGCATATGCCGCAGTCGATTGTCGATGAAGCGATTGAGACCATCTTGATTCCTGCGGCGAAGGCGATGTGCTGCGAGGGCCGCCCGTTCCGTGGTGTGCTGTATGCCGGCTTGATGATTACGGAGAACGGTCCGAAGACGATCGAGTTCAACTGCCGTTTCGGTGATCCGGAGACGCAGGTAGTCCTGCCAAGACTGAAGACGGACTTGTTCGATGTATTTATGGCGACGGTCGAAGGCCGGCTAGAAGAGCTGGAGCTTGAGTGGAGCGATGAAGCTGCGGTCTGTGTCGTGCTGGCATCCGGAGGATATCCAGGAAGCTACAAGAAGGGACTGCCGATTAGCGGTTTGAACGACGTTCAGAATGCGATCGTATTCCATGCCGGAACCGCGGCGAAGGACGGTCAAATCGTCACAGCCGGAGGACGTCTTCTAGGCATCACGGGCATGGGTGCGACGATTGAGGAAGCGAGAGCGAAGGCTTATGCGGCAGCCGAAGTGATTCAGTTCGAAGGCAAGCATTACCGCAAGGATATTGCCCAGAAAGCTTTGGACGCAGCAAAGCAGAATCAGCAATAATCGAAGCGTGAGCGGATAATAAGAAGATGTCCTGAATCGTCTCCTTCAGCGGGGATGATTCAGGACTTTTTTTGCTTAGATGAAGAGGGAGAAAGGGGAGGGGACCTAGGTGAAGGAGCAAAGCTGGTCTACTCATAAAATTAATATCATGAAATATTTACCTGATTAAGGAAAATAGGGTAGGCCTTGACCAAATTTTTGAAATAAAGTGGTATGTTGAAAAATAATTATGATAAAATAGGTAGTAATTGAAAACATTTTGAATCGTAGTAGAGTGGATTAGAAGATTAGGAGGTTAAACATGGAATACAGAAATGAAGCCTATTCTGGCGAGTTGGAGCGAAGTTCATATAATGAATCGTTCCATAAGCTGATGAGAATGTTTACGTTCTCGATTTTGATTGCCTTTATCGGTGCGTATGTAGGCACCATGCTGCCGCCGGCGATTTTCCTGCCGCTCGGTATTGTCCAACTGATTATGATTATTTCAGCCTTCATGCTGCGCAAGCGCAAGGCGGTGGGCTACGGGTTCGTCTTTACGTTCTGTCTGATTAGCGGCATTACGATTTATCCAGCGATTTACCATTATGCGACGAGCGCTGGGGCAGGTATTGTAACCGCGGCATTCGTCATCACGGTTGCCATCTATGCGATTCTTACATTGTATGCTTATTATTCCAAACGCGATTTCAGCTTCCTGGGCGGATTCCTAATGATAGGGGTGCTGGCACTGATCGGTTTCAGCATCGTTGGCATTTTCATGCCGAGCCTTCATACGGGTGCGATGGGACTGACGATCGCTTTTGCTGGGGTTATGATTTTCTCTGGATTTATCCTTTACGATATTTCGCAGTATAAGCACGGGGTGCCGGATCAAATGATTCCGCTTGCGGTACTGAGCTTGTACTTGAACTTTATTAACCTGTTCTTGTATTTGCTTCAGCTGCTTGGCATTTTAAACGATGACTAAGATAAGAACGCTTCGCTTCGATCGAGTGATCAGGCGGGGCGTTTTTCATATTTAAAGCAAAAAAATGGGAGGGACAGCCATATGGTCTTTGGCCGTTCCTCCTCAAAGAGTGGAGAGAGGTAGATATATAAACCAATAATGAGATGTTATCGAATCGATTAATGAGCTAACGCCTTTTTCGCGTCGTGCTCACCTTTTCCTTTCTCTTTGTGGAAGAGAGCTTTTACTTTCGTCCGAAGGAAAGGAAGTACGTAATAATCTAGACCGAATTTACCCGCATTCGCACCAGCGACGAGGATGAACATGGCCAGCAGAACCATTTGAGCATTGGTGCTTACTGTTCCCGAGAAAAGAAAGGCAAAGTTCATGACCGCTGCCATCAAGGCTGCAAAGGTAGTGAAGAGACCAGCCAGTAAAGCAATCCCTACTAGAAATTCTCCCCAAGGTACCAAGAAGTTGAAAAGTCCGACATTCGGCAGTGCGAAATGCTCTAGGAACGATGCCCACCAGCCTTGCACCGCTGGATGATCGCCTGCCGCTTTGCCAATCGCGCCTTGCAGGAAGCCCTCTGCTTCGAACCCGCCTGTAATTTTGCCCCAACCCGCGGTCATCCACTCCCAACCGAGATATAATCTAATTAGAAGCAGAGCACCGGCGGCGTACACATTCTCTCTTAAAAATCGAATAAACATATCAATCACTCCTTCATGGTATTGAATTAGCTTGTAGATTGGATAAGGTAAAAAGGAGTGCGTTACTGCTTGTTTTTTTGTATCTCCTCTTTACAGTTATAGAATAGCATGGGGGAGAGAATAAAATTGTGAAAAAAATCACAATTTGTGATGGATTTGTTACTAATTTGTGAAAATATTCACAATAAATTGAGTGCAGGTTATATGGGACAGCTTACATCGGCAGATTTTTGCCAAACACGTATTGTCTTATCATCACGGAGGCCAAAGGCGGCGGTCCGAAGCAAAGCAATGCTTTCATGGATAGAATGGTTGTGGTTTAATAAAAATAGCTTTAATAAGGAACGACAAAGGGGAGAGGACAGAATGAAGCGATTCGGAAAATGGACAAGCATGCTGGCATTGACGGCGGTTCTTGCTGCTGGCTGTGGGAATGCGACGACGGAGGTGCAGAATCCGCAGGTAGAGGAGAAGCCTCCGGTAGAGGAACCGATTCAAGAGGAAGTGCCCGTGGTATATCCATTTACAGCACCGCTTACTGGACTCGGTACAGAGGATCATTTGCAGCAGAGGCCGGTTTCGATTATGGTAGAAAATTCACCTGCAGCGCGTCCGCAGTCCGGATTGCAGTACGCAGATATCGTATATGAGATATTGGCTGAAGGCGAGATTACACGCTTCGTGGCCATTTACCATAGTGAAGATGCGGAGGTCATCGGACCTGTACGCAGCATTCGTCCTTATTTCGTAGAGATTGGGGATGGACTTGATGCGGTTATCGTGCATGCCGGATGGAGTCAGGATGCGATGAATCTGCTCAGTGCGCGAAAACTGAATCATCTAGATGCCGTCTATGGCGATCATGAGTATTATTGGCGGTCGGATGAACGGAAAGCGCCGCACAACTTATATACCAGCTTGGAAAAAATTGCGGAAGGCGCGGAGGATCGAGGATTTCGCGAGGTATGGGAGCCTGTCATGCCTGTCTTCACGGAAGCGGATGATGTCATCGCCGGACAAGCTGTGGCGAAGGTGACAATGGACTATCTGCAGGGGTATCAGGTCGCTTACGAATATTCAGATGAGGATGGATTGTATTATCGGATTATGGCAGGCGAGCCGCATGTGGACAAGGAAACCGAGACTCCGCTCAGCGCGATGAACGTGCTCATCTGCCGGGCTGCTCATACGGTCACCGATAGTGCTGGACGGCGGGAGGTCGATATCTTCGGTCCGGGTGAGGGATATTTGCTGCAGAAGGGCCAAATGAACGAGGTGACGTGGGAATATCGAAACGGGATGATCCGCGCCTATGATGAGAGCGGCCAAGAGATGCCGCTTGTTCCGGGGAAGACGTGGATTCAGGTCGTTCCGCAGAGCTCGAATGTGGAATTCGAATCGGACTTGATGGATGAGCCATCCCCATCGGGATTGAATAGTGAGCTGCCGTTATAATGGGCGGCAGAGAACGGGAATGATGAACACTGAATAGCTATGAATGTTATGCAAGGCGCCAAGAATTATTGGCGCCTTGCTTTTCGTGTGCCTGCTCACTTCCGGCGGCGAGTGGAGGTTCTTCTTTTCTGGGAAACTGCTCGGCGTGCCTTTTTCTTTTTGCGCCTACGGCGAGGAACATATGCTTCCTCATCAATCTCGTCATCGGCATCCGTCGTTCCCGCTTTACCAAGGAACGAGCCTAACAGCAGCTTCAGCATCGGACTCATTTGATTAATCGTCTGCATCATTTTGTTCACTTTGCCGATCGTCCCGACAAGACCGTCTATGCCGCCCATACGATCGATGATGCCCTTAACATCATTGAAGCTGAAATTGCCGAGACTGGAACCGCCTCCGGTTCCGCCTCCCCCGCCGCCGAATAGGCCGCTGCCGCCCGACCCGAAGCTTCCGGGATTGGAACCACTGAATCCTCCCCAATCTGGTCCTAGGCCGGGAAATCCACCGGTAGGATAGCTTTGTCCCGTGGAGCCCCCTCCCCCAAGAAAGGAAGAGGTGCGTGCCTTGGCCGCGCGATGGGCATCGTATTTGTGATGGTGCATTTGACTCATTGTTTTCACAACCCTTTTCCTTTATTATTTTCTTTTGCAACCATAGAAGGGCCGCCCGCTGTAAACTTGCAGCTGCGACTTCTTGATTTGATTCGAGAACATAGTCATATGAGGAGTCTTATGCTTTACTGTATGTGGCATTTATCCTGATGGTATGGACTTGTGCCCGTATTTTGGGATGATTATCCCTATGTAAGCCGCCTATTATGGATAAGGGAGCGGAATGTATTCTTTCGGCCGCTAATGCACAACCTTTTTAACGTTTGAAGATTTTACCGAAATAAAGTATGATAGGGCAAGAGAGATTTAATCATTAGGGGATGAACGCTGATGCAACTGAAAAAGCTGAACGATAAATCAATCGATCAATTATTCGAATCCATCCTGACGCTGAAGGATGTTGAAGAGTGCTATACATTTTTTGATGATTTGTGCACGGTAAATGAAATCCAGTCGCTCGCTCAGCGTCTGGAGGTTGCCCGCATGCTGCGCAAAGGCTGCACGTACAACCAGATCGAAGCGGAGACCGGAGCCAGCACAGCGACGATCAGCCGTGTAAAACGCTGCTTGAATTACGGCAATGACGGGTATAAAATGGCGTTGGAGCGTCTTGGACGATAGCCTATAGATTCTCAGCATCCCGTCCATATTGATCAAACAATCTGCATGGGAAGGGAAGACGCTGAATATGATGGAACAATACGGGGTATTGGTTATTAGTCATGGATCCAGGGACGAGGAATGGGTCAGACTGGTGACGGATGCGGTGGAGCAGATGGAGCTTTCCAGGTCGTTGCCTGTGGAATGCTCCTTTTTAGAGTTGGTGGAAGGACGCCTCATACAGGACGGGATTGACCGCTTGGAGGCGGCAGGGGTAACACACATCATTGTCGTGCCGCTGTTCGTGTCTTCGGGAAGTACGCACATCGATGAGATCAGCTGGGCGCTCGGTGTGAAGGATACGCCGATCTTGGAAACGGATCTTGAGCGTTTTCGTATACAAGGTAAAGTGACGTTCTGTTCGCCATTGGATGATGATCCGATCGCGGCGGACATATTATATGAGAAAATCAAACCGTTGTCGGAGCGGCCGGAACGGGAAATTGTGATGCTTGTCGGTCACGGCAGCAACGAGGACGGCTTTCATCAGGCATGGCTGCGGGGAATGGAGAGCTTGGCGGCTCAGGTGAAGCGGTTGGGCGGATTCGCGGAAAGCGACGTCAGCATGCTGCTGCCGGATCAGCTGGGACAGAAGGTGCGGGAGTGGAATACTCGTCAACCGGACTATCAGGTCATTGTAGCGCCTCTTTTCTTAAGTGAGGGATATTTCACGAATCGGGTCGTTCCGCAGCGGCTGGACGGGTGTGTATACCGCTATAACGGCAAAGCGATGCTGCCGCATCCGAACATTGTGAATTGGTTAGAGAAACAAGTACACAAGGCTCTTGGGGAAAAAACAGGATAGGGGTCTAGAATATGGTTAAACGAGCAAGACTGATCTATAACCCGACATCGGGTCGGGAGGAAATGAAGAAACGTCTGCCAGACATACTGAATCGTCTCGAGCGCGGAGGGATTGAGACATCCTGTCATGCGACCATCGGTGAAGGCGATGCGACGCTGGCGGCGGCTACCGCGATTGAGCGCGGCTTCGATATGATCATTGCAGCGGGCGGAGACGGCACGCTGAATGAGGTCATCAACGGGATGGCGGAGCAGGAGCATCGTCCGGCGCTGGGCATTCTGCCCGTCGGGACGACGAACGATTTCGCGCGGGCGGTCGGCATTCCGAAGAATTGGGAAGCGGCCTGCGACATTATCATCCGTCAGCACAGCCGCGTTATCGACATCGGCAAGGTGAATGAGAAGTACTTCATTAATATTGCCGGCGGCGGCTCAATGACGGAGCTGACGTATGAGGTGCCGAGCCGTCTGAAGACGATGGTCGGGCAGCTCGCTTATTATATGAAGGGACTTGAGAAGCTGCCGCGCTTGCGTCCGATCGAGCTGGACATTCGGAGCGAGGAGTATTCGGTGAACGGTCAGTTCATGCTGTTCCTGATCTCCAACAGCAACTCGGTCGGGGGCTTCGAGAAGCTGGCGCCGATGGCGACGCTCGATGACGGCTTGCTGGATGTGATTTTGCTGAAGAAATGCAACTTGGCGGACTTTGTGAAGCTGGTGACGCTGGCACTGCGGGGCGAGCACCTGAACGATTCGCACTTCGTGACGTTCCAGACGAAGCACGTGGAGGTGTCGTCAAAGGATTACACGCAGCTCAATCTGGACGGCGAATTCGGTGGTACGCTGCCGTGCTCGTTCTCGGTGCTGCCAAAGCATATATCGGTGCTCGTGGATGAGACGGGAACGTACAGCTACAATATGAAGAAGCATCGGGATCATCACGAGCATGCGGAGCACGCAGATACGCATACAGAAGCCTGCGATGGTGACAATAAAGATGAACTGCAGGATTTGGAAGATCGTGAGCATGACGAACAGATGAAATAATGGCACTTTAACTATAAATAGTGGGCGGAATAGCATGACGAAGACGAGGAAAAGAAAAACGAATACGGTGAAAAAGGAGCTGCCGGATTTGCCGGTGGCGAAAAATGAAGAGGTGGTCACCGAGATCATCGGGTTGACCCATGACGGACAAGGGGTAGGGCGCGTGAATGGCTTTACCCTTTTTGTGCATGGCGCGCTGCCGGGTGAGAAGGTGCGGGCGAAGGTGCTGAAGCTGAAGAAGCAGTACGGCTATGCGAAGATGACCCAGCTGCTGGAGGCGAGCCCGGACCGCGTGGCGCCGCCGTGCGCGATCTACGATCAGTGCGGAGGCTGTCAGCTCCAGCATCTGTCTTATGAGGCGCAGCTGCGAATGAAGCGCAAGCAGGTGGTGGACAACCTCGTGAAGATCGGCAAGCTGCAGGTGAACGGGGAAGCGGATGGTGATGCTGTGGCAGCGGCTGGAGCCGTGGCTGGTGAAGGCGTGGAGGTGCTGCCGACGCTGGGCATGCAGGACCCATGGCGCTATCGCAACAAGGCGCTCGTGCCAATTGGCGAGCGCGAGGGCGGGCTGGTCGGCGGCTTCTATGCGGCGAACAGCCACCGCATCATCGATATGGACACGTGCCTGATTCAGCACGGTCCGAACGACGATGTGATCCGCACGGTGAAGCGGATCGGGGAGGAGCTTGGCATTACCGCCTACGACGAGGAGACGGGCAAAGGCCTGCTCCGCCATGTGATGGTGCGGACGGGCTATGTGTCGGACGAGATGATGGTCGTGCTCGTCACGAACGGCGACCGCATCCCGAAGGTGGAGGAGTGGACGCGGCGCATCGTAGAGCGGATGCCGCAGGTGAAGAGCATCTGCCAAAGCGTCAATACGAAGCGGACAAACGTGGCGCTGGGCGATGTGACGAAGGTGCTGTGGGGCCGCGAAGTCATCTATGACTCGATCGGTCCGATTCGCTTCGCGATATCGGCGCGGTCGTTCTATCAGGTGAATCCGGTGCAGACGGAAGTGCTGTATGGCAAAGCACTGGAGTACGCGCAGCTCACCGGAGAAGAGACGGTGATCGATGCCTACTGCGGCATCGGCACGATCTCGCTCTTCCTCGCACAGAAGGCGAGGAAGGTGTACGGCGTCGAGATCGTGGAGCAGGCGATCGAAGACGCGAAGGCGAATGCCGAGCTGAACGGCATTCGCAATGCCGACTTCGCCGCGGGTGCGGCGGAGGAGGTCATCCCGGCGTGGAGGGCGCAGGGCATCGCGGCGGACGTCATCGTCGTCGACCCGCCGCGCAAGGGCTGCGACGCCGCGCTGCTGGAGACGATCATCGCGATGCAGCCGAAGCGCGTCGTGTACGTGTCGTGCAACCCGTCCACGCTCGCGCGCGATCTGCGCATCCTCGAGGACGGCGGCTTCCAGACGCTGCAGGTGCAGCCCGTGGATATGTTCCCGCATACGGGGCATGTGGAGTGTTGCTCACTGTTGGTCAGGAAAGACTAATAGTTGAGGTGTATTGGCGTATACAGCAACGGAGCGGGAGAAGTCCCGCTTCTTTTTTTGACCATAAGTTCAATTAGGGGCGGCTATTGATAGTCGTCCTTTGTTGTACCCCCACCCAGTGCCTACCGTAAATGCAATTGCTTATTAGCCGAAGTTAAGGCTTGTCATACCCGCCTGAAATTTTTGCGAATATCTTCTGTACGCACAAAGAAAGCCCCAACCATATCGGCGGGGCAAAACAAGGAGCGTGATGGTTCTATTATTAACATGAAGATAACTAATATACCTCCCTTCCTATCGAAATAAATGCTTTAGAAAGTACCCCTATTTGCTAATGTCCTCCCCGCCGCATATGACCTATTTTCCTAGATACAATCATCACAGCCCTCAATCTCCTTAGCTTGCTTATGCTCCGCTTTTCTTCATGAGAACGGATTATTTGGTTTCTTACTAGAGACTTATTACACGTCTCTATTACTCTCTACGCTCTGTGTGTTCTGCATCTGCCCCAATTACCTATATTGTGGGTGACAATATTTGAAAGGAGTTGGAAGCATTGGAGCAAATGCTGACAATGCAGGAAGCTAAAGACCTACTACGGGTTTCCTATCGAACGATTCATAGGCTTGTCTCGAATAACACTATTCCATCTGTGAAGGTGGGGCGGGTCATCAGAATCCCGCAATCGGGGCTAAAGAAGTTCATTCTTAATGATACGTCAGGAGGTAGCGGCAATGATTATCAACAGTAAGACGGTCTCACTCGCTGAAGCCGCAACAATGCTAGGTATGACCGAGCAGAAGGTTCTACAACTTAGCCAGCATGGGTACTTGGAGCAATCTAAGCCTGAGAATGGCAAGATACGAATTATCGTGAGAAGCCTTGAGAGGTACGCTAGCCGAAGCGGGATAGCCCTTCAGGAAGCCCCTACGCCCGTTGTAGTACGTTCAGGGAACTTTACCATCGCCGAGACTATGACCAAGCTAGGACTGCACACTGAAGCCGCCGTGCATCGGCTCATTCAGGCGGGAAAGCTGAAAGCGGGGTTTGAGGGCGGGACATACTTTGTCCATGCCCAAAGTTTACACGACTATGTTACAGGGTGGTGCTAATTATGCGAATGTACACATTGAACGAAATTTCTAATCTAATGACTAAGGCTAGTCCTACGAGAGTTTACACAATGCAACGCATTTGGTCTTGGTGTCAGAATGAAGGTCTATGTTACGAAGTGACCCCTAGCGGTGTGCGTGGAATATCTTTCAAGCCCGTATGGATTCGGGAGGATGAGTTGAAGCGTTTCTTACAGGCAAAGGAATTTGACGTTAAAGCTATCTTTCCAGCGGCTGACTAAAACGGCAATATAACATCCGTAAATAATGTACATTTCGGACAAAGGGAGGTGAAAAAGATTGAAAGACGTGACATGCTCAATAGACCGTGTTTCAGCATTGGCTTACATTTCTGACCTATCTTACTTCTCGAAGTCGCTAGAATTGAATCCCTATGTTGATGTAGTTTACGGGAGTACCCGACAGGGCGACTACGATACGAATATCAAGTGTGTGGATGGAAGTTTCATACAGATAAATAGTAGAGAAAAGAGGAAGGAAAATGTTAGGTTAGACTTCAATCCCAACACATTACATGGGCGGGATACCTATGAAGAAATGCAGAAAATCATTGCTTTTATGAAGCATCCCCGCATGACAGGAATTGATTTTGCGGTTGACTATCACGGCTATGACTTGTCCAGTCTTTCAATCAGTACCCCCCGTACCATGAAGAAAGCGGTCTATTATGCCCCTTCAGGCAAGTTGGAATCCATAACTCTGGGGAGTGGCAACGGAGACAAGCGCATAAACTTCTATGACAAGGGATATAAAGAACGTCAGACCTTACCTCAAAATCATCCTCATTGGTGGCGGGTTGAGATACAACGGTCAAGGTTTAAGGATGAGAACGACTATTTCATCAATCCATACGAAGGCATGACCTTCACCTTTCCCGCTTCCTTCCCGCCTGATATGAAGGCGGCTGACAGGTTGATGCTTATAGGTCTGCAAGAACAACCTGAGTTATGGAACGAGTTGGGGCGAAAGGTCAAAGAGCGATTACGAGACTTGCAATATCAGGCTTCTAAAAGTTTAGACCCGCACCCCGCCGAAGTATTTGAACTATACAAGGAAGAAATGCAAGCGCAATTGCAAAAGTTGTTTGCCCCTGCCTATCAAAATTCCCCGTTCTACCAAGTCCTTTAATCGTATGTATAACTGTTCAATAATTGACGGGGGTGTATCAAATTTTGACCCACCCCCTAAGCAAATACTTTTGAACCCCTTTTTACTCCGAATATCCTCCTTTTGCAACCCAAATGGGTTACAAAAACTGCTCCAACCGCGATTCTTACCCCATTTCGACCCCTTTTATAACCCAAAATATATTGGTTGAAAAGGAGAAGAGCCGCCCCCGTTGAAACAGGAACGGCTCTTTCCCTGCTGACACAGGAAGCGACCACTAACCAACATTGATGGGCGAGAAGCCTTCGGGCTTCTTTACCTCTCACAACGTTATTATACATAATGACTTTCAATTTGTAAGAGTATTGTGAATCCCCCATGATAAAAACCAACGCGGCGGGGTACATCAAACTTTGACCCACCCCCATCAAATTTTACTTCCTCTTAGCAGGTCGCCATTTGAAACCGCAGTTCATACAGCCGTTGACAATTTCACTTCTCCCAACGAACCCGACTAAGATACTTACAGGTAAGGCAAGAGACATACTAATGACCCCGATAATCCCAAAAGCACCTACCGCTGTGCCTGTAACAGAACTAGCAATAGAACTGTACCACAGCATAACACTGCTTAGCATTGTCAGCAGAATGCCAATAACAATCATAAGACCAAGGGTTATGAACAATTTTGCAAAACTGTACCCTCTTTTGTTGGCTACTACTTGCTGTGACTTGCATTTGCGGCATGCAACAGCATTGACATTGCCTGTGCCGCCCGACTGACCTCCCGCTCCCCCTGCTTGGCTGACAGTAGCCCTGTTTACTTGAGGACTAGCCGCCCTAGATTGACCGCTAACAGCCCTGTTTGCTTGGGCGGGCGCTGACCTATTGGGCTGATTGAATGTAGTTCTAGTATCACGTTGCACTTCTTTTGATTCCCTCCTGATGAATGTTTGTAGGTATGTAGAACTATTCGGCAAAACTTTCCAAAACCCTCTTTACAGCCTATCTATTGCTGTTCGCACCTTTTCAAATACATAGAGCGACCATTGATAGCAAGGGAGATGATAACAATGAATGTCGAAAGAACTTTTAATGGGAACGATTCATTTATTAGTCTGCTATTGCCGTTGATTGATGCTGAGATTGACAGAATTATGGAACAACAAGGCGACTTACAGTATAATGATGGTAACGCCAATACATCTCATAGTGAAGGGGTTGCGTAACTATGAGATGTGCTGTATATATCCGTGTTTCGACAGACAAAGAAGAACAAAAGCAGTCGTTGGAAAATCAGAAAAACATGTTTTACCAAATTATCGAAGACAGGGGTTGGGATGTTTACAAGTTCTATGTTGACGTTGAAAGTGGGACAACCGACAAGAGGGAAAATCTCCAACGCCTGATTGAAGACGCTGAACAGCGTAGGTTTGACGTTATTTTAGCAAAAGAACTTTCACGTCTCGCCCGCAACGGCGGGCTATCCTACCGAATCAGGGACATTGCTGAACAAAATCGTATTCATATCATTACTTCTGATGGTGCAATAAACACTCTTGAAGGCAACGCTAACATGTTCGGCTTGTACGCTTGGATGTATGAACAAGAATCCCAACGAACTTCTGAACGAATCAAAGCAGTTCTCAGCAGTAAAGCTAGAAAAGGAGAGTTCAAAGGTTCATTACCACCTTATGGATATAGGGTAGAAAATGACAAGCTAGTCATTGCTGAGGATGAAACACCCAATGTAGTGAGACGTATATTCCGCATGTATCTTGAGGGAAAGGGTTTTGACGCTATTGCACGGACTTTAACCCGTGAGGGATACCCTACTCCTAGACAAGTATTAAACAAGAAAAATGCAGGACAGTTTTGGCATGGCTCAACAATCAAACTTATTCTCAGCAATCCTCATTATGTTGGCGACCTTGTGCAAGGGCGACAAACAACAAGAAGTGTTACATCAAAAGCCCGTGAGGACGTTCCGAAGGAAAGACAGATTGTTGTTCCAAATGCTCATCCTGCTCTTATTTCAAGAGAAGATTTTGAAGCTGTACAACAGTATATGTCGGGGCGGAAGCGGCAACAAGCCAAGCCCAAAGCAAAGAAACACCTGTTTACTAACTATCTCTACTGCGCTGATTGCGGCAAGGCTCTATGGTATGTCCACTATCGCAAGGGCTATGTATGCGGCAACTATTACAAGCATGGAAAACACGCTTGCAGTCAGCACAGCGTTAAGGAAAATGAACTCATAGAGGTTATCCTAGCTGATATTCGCAATATGGCTGAAACACTCAATGAGAATGAAGTCATGGGGCGACTAGAGGCAAAAGCGTTGCAAGCAAGAAAACAAGCTGAGAAACAACGACAGTCTATACAAAGGCGTATTGACAAGCTGAAGGAAGAGAAGACTGGGTTAATTAGACTTTTAGCAAGTGGCACGATTTCAGAAGCCGATTATAAGCAAGCAACGGAGAGTAGTAATGCTGAACTTGCCAGTTTGCAAGAGAAACTCCTAGCGTTATCAGCCTTACAAGGTGGCACTGCGGAAAGTATTATTCGATTGAAAAAAGAACTCCAGCAGTTTATGAAGCTAGATGAACTAACGCCTGAAATGGTGCATCGGTTTATCGAAAAGATTGAAGTTAAAGCGGATGGTTCGGTGAACATACATTATAAATTCACCCCCACCGCTCTTCTTTCAGCTTAGTTTACAGTGACCAGCACTCAAGCCATGTGGAGTGCGTAATAGGAATGCAACGAATCGATACGTAGAAATCCTTTGTTTTCAACACTTTGCGCGATTTATGACTTTCACGGCGGACGGCAGCGATTTCAAAAATAAGGTGCTTAAAGATAAAATTGGGGTTTCCGTCGTTTTGGACATGGATTTGGACGTCGTGTGTGTAGACATGTTGAATTCGTTAGAATAAGCCCGCGAGAAATTCGAAAATGAAGCCACTGTGACATAGAAATATTCAAGAGAACGCCCTTTTTGCGGTGTTCTCTTTTTATATAGATACTATTCAAAAAGCCGGTTGCCCTGAAATATTCAGCGCAACCGGCTTTTTGCATGAAAGGAGACATGCGGGATGGCCAAGGTGATCGCCCTAGCCAATCAGAAAGGCGGCGTGGGCAAAACGACAACGGCGGTCAATTTGGGAATTGGTTTGGCTGCCGATGGGAAAAAGGTTTTGCTGGTCGATGCGGACGCGCAAGGCAACCTGACGGATTCGTTAGGGTTCCATGAACCGGACAATCTGTCGGTATCGTTAGCTACGTTGCTGGTGAAAACGATGCTGGAAGAACCCTATGAAGCGCGGAAAGGTATTTTGCATCACCATGAAGGCGTTGACCTGATGCCGGGCAACATTGAACTGTCTGCTGTTGAAGTATCACTCGTCAACACGATGAGCAGAGAAACAATATTGCGTTCATACATCGACTCCATTAAAACCGACTACGATTACGTACTGATTGATTGTATGCCGAGTTTGGGTATGTTGACCATCAATGCGCTGGCGGCTGCGGATAGCGTCATTATTCCCGTACAGGCGCATTATTTGCCGGCCAAGGGAATGACGCAATTGTTACAGACGATTGCCCGAGTACGCAGGCAGATCAATCCAAAATTGGTTTTGGACGGCGTGCTGCTCACGATGGTGGACAGCCGCACCAATTTCGCCAAAGATATTGCGCTCGTTCTTAGGCGCGATTACGGGGACAAGCTGCGCGTGTTCAACACTGAAATCCCTTTATCCATTCGCGCGGCGGAAACGAGTGCCAAGGGAAAAAGTATTTATGCCCATGACCCGGATGGGAAAGCTGCGGAGGCGTATGCCGCCTTTACGAAGGAGGTGCAAGGCATTGGCAAAGAGAGACGACAGGCTCGCCAGCATCAAACTGACCACAGTCGATGATTTATTCTCTACCGAAGAGAGCCGTGCCGATGAGCAGCGGGAAAAGGTGATGGAAATCCCTTTGTCGGAAATCAGCGATTTCCACGGTCATCCGTTCAAAGTGAAGGCGGATGAAGCGATGCTGGAAATGGCGGACAGCGTGAAGCAATACGGCGTTCTTGTTCCCGGCCTAGTGCGCCTGAAGGCGGACGGCGGCTATGAAATGGTAGCAGGACACCGGCGCAAGAAAGCAAGCGAGTTGGCGGGCAGAGAAACGATGCCTTGCATTGTTCGCGAGCTGGATGACGATCAGGCGATTATCATTATGGTTGATAGTAACTTGCAGCGGGAAAACATCTCTCCAAGCGAGAAGGCATTCGCCTATAAGATGAAGCTGGAGGCGATGAATCGGCAAGGTCAACGTACCGACTTAACTTCCCGACAAGTTGTCGGGAAGTTGGAAAGTGCCGATATTATTGGTCGAGAGGTAGGAGAAAGTGGAAGACAAATCCAGCGCTATATCCGACTTACTGAACTGACCCCCTCCATTCTTGAAATGGTGGACAATAAACAAATCGCCTTTAACCCGGCCGTAGAGATTTCTTACTTGGCCGAAGAAGAACAGCAAGCCCTTTACGAAACGATGCAATCTGAGGACTGTACCCCCTCGCTGGCGCAGGCGCAGCGCATGAAAAAGCTAAGTCAGGACGGGCGGCTTAACGTGGATGTCATCTTCTCGATTCTTACGGAGGAAAAGCCGAACCAGAAAGAGAAGATCGCCATTCAGCGCGAGCGGATCGACCGCTTCTTTCCGAGGGAGTTTACTCAAAAGCAAAAGGAAGACCTGATCGTTCAATTACTGGAAAACTGGTATAAAAAGCGGCAGCGGGAACAGGAACGCTAACTTGTATTTTAATACTTATCCTGTTCGTTGGCACTCTCCCTATAACGGAGAGCTTTTTTATGCCCACTTTTTTGGGAGGCGATACATGGTGTATTTCACAAAAGGGAGGCGTCGTCAGTATGAGCGCCTGATGCAAGAAAAACCGGGTTTCAACCGCATTGAAGTTTTGGAGGATGAGACCGAGGGGCCGCGCACGCGAAAAAAGGAATCTCGTGAAAACGGTCAATCAAAACGAAGCCGGAGAACGAAGGAAGAGCGTAACTTGTCAGGAAAGGAAGACGGACGATGGAAGAAATGAAGCGAATGGTGGACAACTACGAAGTCTATCAGGCCATCTCCATCGGCAAGGTGGAAGTGTTGCTTGGCATAGACGAAAGCAATGCCGAACGTCCGTACATGGTATGTACCTGCACCCGAAACAATTCTTTGGGTGTTGAACAATATTACGCGATTGCGGCCGGCGCGGATTACCTTGAAGCCATGCATGACTTTATTTCCCGTGTGCAATGGGAACTGGAGGATCTCAAAGAAGAACGGGCAAGCGCCCAAGCACCCTTATCTACAATTACACAATCCCAATGTCAGCCCATTCGCGAAGACATGCGCATTGACAACCAGGTCGTCGTCATCCGACCGGAACGGTTGCGTCCCGAATATCGCACCGCTGTTAACCAGCTTGTATTGGCACAAAGCGGTTTTGGCACCTCTGCCTATTCCCGAGGTCGCGCCGTCTACGTGTTAAATCTGTATTCCGGGGAGGAGTCACGCTGGAATCGGGAAGATTTTATGGGTCTGATAAAACCGGAGCATATGCCCGCATGGGCGCGAGAAAAGCTGGAACAACATCAGTCTTCAACCCAGCAAAAGCCGAAGCGCCGTGACGAAGCCCGGTAAAACTTTCGATAGCATTTCATTCTCGGTTTGAAAGGAGACGTGAGCGATGTCGTGGACTTATCGACACCGTAAGACGCTGATTATCGCCGCAATCGCCATAAGCGTAGGTTTACTTGTGGCTGCAGTCATTTATTCTCTGATCCGGCAATCGGAACAGCAACAGAATCACCAACAAATGAAGGAACACTATGAAAGGCAAATTGAGGAACTGAAAACGATGGAGGAACAATCGCGCAGAAGCGTCTGGACCGTAGGGCGAACCATCCCGGCCGGCGGCATCGTGACGGCGAATGATCTTCAGTCCGTCCCGATGCCTGTAAGTTTGGTGCCGTCCGGTATGATTACCAAACGCGAAGCTGCCATCGGCAAAAGCGCCAAAATTGAATTGCTGCCCGGTACGCCGCTGATGCCATCGATGTTGTATGAAAGTTCGCCTATTCCGAAGGATTTGAGGGTGCAGGAGTTTCATGTCATTCAGCTTCCCTCCAATCTACAAAAGGGACAGTACATTGACGTGCGAATCAACTTCCCGACAGGTGAAGATTTTGTCCTGCTGGCGAAAAAAAAGGCGCGTGAGCTATCGGGTACGGTCATTTGGCTGGAAATGAATGAGCGGGATATTTTGCAAACGTCAAGCGCGATTATCGATGCCTACTTGCAAGGCGCTCGTCTCTATGCCCTGCCTTATATCGAGCCGGGGTTGCAGGAAGCGGCTGTGGTCAATTATCCCGCCAATCCGAAGGTGCTTGATTTGATGGAACATGACCCAAACCTGCTCGAAAAAGCGACAACCGAGCTTGCCCGCAAGCTTCGCGCGACACTGGATGACAATCTCAAAGCGATGAGCGAGTCGGACAAACTGCGCGTGACAAGCGGCAGCGTAACGATTCAGCAGCAACTGCAAAATGAGCGCATTGTCACGCAGCAAGGCAATGCCATGCAAGAAACGACACCCGTGCTGCCGCAACCGGCGGACACAACGGTTACGGTTGATCGCGAACCGCTAGCCGCGCAGCCGCTGCCTTCCCCTTCCGATTCGTTAATAACGAATGAAAATGGGCCGGAAACAGAGCCAGCGCCATCACCGCCGCAAGCGCCGGCTTCGCCGTCGGGAGAGCCTGCCAGCGAAGATAAATTGGAGCACATTTTTAATCAATGAAGGAGGCCGTCATGAAAAAAGTTGTGTTTTTCGGCGCGCCGGATAAAAGCCACCTGCTCCTTGTGCTGGGCAAGCTGCTCACGGCGCTGGAGCGAAAGGTGCTGATCGTGGATTCCACCCTCGCTCAGTCGATGCAAGGCTATTTGCCGCAAGTGGAATTCGGCTATTCGCTGCGGGAGTTTGAAGGTATCGACGTGGCGACCGGGCTGCTCACGTCAGCGCAACTGGAGCGCTCCGTCCTTCAATCCACAGGCGAAGCGGCTTACGATGTCATGCTACTTGACACCGATCACACCGAATTTGTGAAAGGACGAGACTTGCCGGGCTATGACAAGCGGGTTTGGTGCAGCAATTACAGTCGGCTGGGTATGCAAATGAATGCGAATCTGATGCAGCGGCTGTGCCTTCACGAAGCGGAGGGACAGCCGCTCACCTTTTACAAACTGATTATCCCCACCTTGCCGACTGCCATACCCGAGTCGTATATCGATTCGCTGCTACCGCAGCAAGCTGTACGCTGGGACACCGTATTCCGCTTTCCGCTTGACGAACGGAATCTATCCGTTGAGCTGGGCAACCAGCATCATGGCCGCATCGATATCCGGCGGCTGTCCGGGACGTATCGCCGAACCGTGCTGGACATGCTACAACAGTTGTTTGATTGCGATGCCAAAACGGCCCGGCGAGCATGGGCGCACTCCCGAAGGCGCGCGTAAATCCGGTAATGTTGCACGAAAGGAGATGAAGCAATGGGTTTTACTGTGGTGTTCTGGAGTCCGGTTTCGGGACAGGCTGGTACGACGAGCAACCTGATCGCCGCCGCCGCTCTGCTCGGACTCGAATATTCCTCGCGTCTTTTGCTGCTCGGGCATTTGCAAAGCGAATATGCAGCCTTCGAACGCGGATTTTACCCAAGGCGATCTTGGACAAACAAAGCGGACGTCTCATCCGACGTAGGAATTGACGCGCTACTCAGGTTACTGCAAAACCGCAAGCTCGAACCGAAATTGCTGCGGAATTACACATTGCCTTTGCTCGCCGAGCGCCTTGACATCCTGCCGGGATCGAACAAGCCGGATGCATCGTTTGTTTCGTCCGCACAGGACTGGCTTGGCTCGCTTTTGGAACTGACCAAGCGCGCTTACGATCTGGTGTTATTGGATGGCGGAAGCGGCAATGAGTCGGCGTGGACACGAAGTCTGCTGCATCAGGCGGATTTGCTGGTCGTCTGTTTGCCGCAAAATATACTCAAATTGGAGCAGGCTTTTCCGCTGGTGGAGGCGCAGCTTCTGTCCAACCGGAAACTGTTGCTCGTTTTCGGACAAGTTGATCCTCGCTCGTCGTTGACTATCAAAAACATCATGCGCCAGTTTTACCGTCGGGAGCCTGCGTACCCGATTGTCCATAATACGGGCTGGCTCGATGCCGCCCAGCAAGGAGACGCTATTCATTTTTTATTTCGCAACCGGAAGGTGCCTCGCGATCATGAAAACAACCTCTTTATGCAACAAGTGCGGGCGTTAGCGCAGGCGATCATCCAGTATGCTGGTTTAAGCAATCCTCATTTCGGCGGGAAGGAGGACGATGGCTAATGATGTTCGTTTTGAACGGATTGATCATTGCAGGCATCCTCATCGCGGTCGGCGTCCTGCTTTATTTGCGCATGAGCCGCCGCTTGCCGGAGCAGCCGGACGAAAAGCCAGTCTATACGCTGGAAGCGATGACTGCGTTTGTGAAAGTGGCGCTGCATGAGATGACGAGCAGCAACCTGATCGACTTCGGCTTGTCGGAAGAAGAATACCGCCGCCGGAAAAACAAGCGCGCGGAACTGAAAAAAGCGCTGCGAGGCTGTACATCCGGTGATTTGCGGGACAAGGCCTATGTGAAGCAAGTGATCGCCGATTTGCTCGGACAGCGCTACAACCTGGACGACGATAACTTGAATCGGCTTCTGCCGTTTGACGATCCGCAAGCGCTCACGCCGCAAGATCAGTTTGACATCCTGCTCTATCTATATAAGAAACAACATCGCTTGAGGGCGCTGGACGAACTGATCCAAAAATACGAACTGGATCGCCCCAAACGGAGCATGGAAGACGAAGAAATCGAATCTTACCGGATGACCGCTGATGAAATCCGCGACATCTACAAGCGGGAAGTGCGCAAGCTGTCCGCCGAAGACAAAACGCAGATCGTCGTACAGCGGATATACCAACAGTACAAAGGATTTAGCGTCATCGACGAAATCCGCGACATGAAAATCGACGGCGTATCGGGCGGCGTGTCCGGCATCCCGCCCGCGATGTGGGAAGGCGAGTGGAGCTTGGAGGAAGAAGCGCAACTTAGCGAGGTGCCAAGGTCGCATGACAGCGTATGGCTGTTTTATAAAGGAAAGTCTATTCATTTGAGCTTTCTGTCCTTCGGCTCGGAACAAGAGCTAAGGCGCGTGTGCCAGAATGTGTACAAGCATAATTTTCCCGGCCAATTGTCCGAAGCGAACGGCTTTAAGGTGAACGAAATGGCGGATGGCTCCCGCGTCGTCGTGTTGCGCCCCCGGTTCAGTGAATCGTGGGCTTTTTTTGTGCGCAAATTCGATGTGCAAAACGCTACGCTCGAACAGTTGATTCAAGACAATCATGCCGAGCTTCCGATTGGATTGATTCGATATTTGGTCATGGGCGAGCGCATTACGGCCATTACCGGCGCACAAGGCAGCGGCAAGACGACGCTCTTAATGGCGATGGTGCGCTACATTCCGGCTATTTTGCCGATTCGGGTGCAGGAAATGAGCTTTGAGCTTCAACTTCGGAAAATTTACCGGGATCGCAACATTTTAAGCTTGCGGGAAACGGAAACAATCTCCGGGCAGGACGGGCTGGACATTCAGAAAAAAACGGACGGCTCGGTCAATATTTTGGGTGAAGTGGCGACCGACCCGGTTGCCGCCTGGATGGTGCAGATGGCGCAGGTCGCTTCGCTGTTTACTTTGTTTACGCATCACGCTAAAACATTCCGTGATCTCGTCTATTCGCTGCGCAATTCGTTGCTGAAAACAAGGGTGTTTACAAACGAGAAAGTGGCCGAGCAGCAGGTCGTCAATGTCATTAACTTCGACATTCACCTGAGACGGGACACGGACGGTCATCGCTATATCGAGCGCATTACGGAATGCGTCCCGATAGAGCAGGAGGCGGCCTACCCGGATTCGTTCCGTCACAAACCAACGACCGAAGAGAAAATGACGGCGTTTATGGAGACGATGCTCGAATACTTCCGCCGCACGACGGATCGCCCGCTTTATGTCGCGCGCAACGTCATCGAATACCGAGACGGACGGTATGTCGCTGTTCATCCGCTATCCGAGAAAAGCCGCAAGGAAATCGCTGCTTGCCTCGCCGGGCCGGACCAGGCGGCGTTCGAGGCGTTTTTGGCGGTTCATTGGGGGGATGGCGATGAAACTTGAATGGCTGTCCCTATTGCTCGGTGTGGCGACGGTGCTTTTCCTCGCGATGGCAGCGGCGTTTCAATGGGTATCCCGTCACGGTTCGGACGTGGAGGCTGTTCGGCAGTATGAAGCGTTGCGCAAGCCGGGCAAAGTCAATAAGAAGCATGCACTGTATAGCGTCATGCAGCAGATGTATCGCCTATGCGAACGCGTGCCGATTCTGCGCGCCTATGTGCTTCAACTCCGCAAACGAATGACCATTCTCCAGCTTGGCGACGAATGGAAGCTGCGGCTGGAGACGATGAAAACAGCACTCCTCATATGGGGCGTGCTACTTGCAGCGGCTGTTCCGCTGGCACTCGGTGTGCGCGACCCGGCCACGCTTGGCATGATCGCCATCGGCTTTTGGGTGGGCCATGGCATCTTTTCGGACAACCTCGTCCATCGTCTGGAAACGCATCTGCTACGGCAACTTCGGCATTTTTTCTCGGATGTGCGTCACCACTATCATCGTCATGGGATGGTGGAGGAAGCCATTTACGAAGCGGCGGACGGTGCGCCGTATGAGATGGCGCTGCATGGACACGAAATATACGAAGTGCTGACGGCAAGCGACGCTGAGCAGCGTCTGGCGCAGTACATCGAAAGCGCGCCGAATCGCTATTTGCAGGGCTTGGCCGGGCTGTCGCATTTGGTGAAAGAGTACGGCGACAAACGTACTGCAACCGGCTCCGTGTACTTGAAGGCGCTCGGGAAGCTCGCGACCGAACTGAATCTGGAACTGTTGCGCCGTGAACGGCTCAGTTTCCTGTTGCAAGGACTGACCGCCATCGCGCTGTTGCCGCTGCTGTTTACCCGGCCGATTGAAGCTTGGGCCAGCCACTACTTTCCGGCGATGGACGCTTTTTATGCGAGCACCGCTGGCTGGATCGTGAAAATCGGTCTGATGGCGGTCGTTTGGCTGTCCTACGTCCTGCTGCGCAACATTCAGGAGCTGGACGTGAGTCCAAAGCCGACCAGCCGAAAAAGATGGGAGAAACGGGTGTACGAGTGGTCATGGATGCGCTGGCTTGTGCATCGCTTCGGCCCCGTCCCCGGTTCCCGAGAAGCCGACCGCATGGTCAAGTTGCTCAAGGAAACCGCATCGCCGCTTCGGCTGGAATGGCTCTATGTACAGCGCATCGTGGCGGGAGGCATGGCGTTTTTGGTTGTGCTTGGGATGTTTATGGCGCTGCATGCCGCAAGTCGGCATCAAATTCTGTATGCGCCAGTGAAGTCGGGCATCCTGTTCGGCCAGCTTTCCCCTGAGGAAGAAGCCAAGGCGCGTGATGCGGCGGCGCTCGACCGCCGCATCATTCATCGCGCAAAGGAGGTGAAGCACCGCACCGAAGAAACGATTATGACCTTGCTCCGCAGCGAATCGCCAGCATTAAACAAGGACGATCAGCTTCGTGCAACGACTCGGCGCATTCTGGGCAAGCTCGCGAAGCTGGACAATCAATATGTGAAGTGGTGGGAAACGCTCCTTGCCGCTCTCGCGGGATGGGGCGGCTACGCCATGCCGGTCGGCGTTCGGTGGTTTCAGCGGCGAATGCGGCAGATGGAGATGAAGCATGAAGTGGATCAACTGCATGCGGTCATCGCCATGCTGGCGGACATGGATCGGATGTCGGTCGAGCATCTGCTCATTTGGATGGAGCAGTTTGCCTGCGTGTTCAAGGAACCGCTGCAAACCTGCTTGCTTCATTTCGAACAGGGCGCGGAGCAGGCGCTGGCGCAGCTCAAAGAGGATGCACCGTTTTTGCCGTTCGTCCGCACGGTCGAGAAACTGGAACTGGCGGCGCAAAGCCTGCCGATTCGAGAAGCGTTCGACGACCTGGAGTCAGAGCAGGCTTACGCGCAGGAGCAGCGCAAACAGGAATATGAGCAATTGATCGAGCAAAAGGCAGGCTGGGGAAAATGGATCGGATTTGCGCCAATGATGGCCCTTATTTTCGGTTATCTGGTCATTCCGCTCGTTATCGTCAGCCTGCACCAAATGTCCGTTTACTTTGAACAGCTTCAGCGCATTCAGTAAACGGTCAACTTGCGGCGCTTTCCAAACGGGAAGTGCTTTTTAATTTCCTAATTTACTTGAAGGAGAGATCGGTTCATGTCTAACGCACAAAAAGCACTCGTGATGGCAGCAGGTATTTTTCTTGCCATCGCGCTCATTACCCTCGCCGTTGTGTTGTTTATTTCCGCACAAGACTCAACCAAAGCGGCGCAAAGCAATTTCAGCAATATCCAGACGGAATTGTCACAGACGGCGTTTACGGTGTACGACAACACGACGTTATCGGGTAGCCAGGTGGTCAACGCGCTGCGCAAGTTCAGCGATCAGGACCAGTTTGGCATTCAGATCGTCACGGGGAAAAATCCGGTCGGACAATGGTACGGCAAAGTAATCAATACAGGCATTCCGATCGACAGCGTAACCTATGGTTCGGTCATTGGCACAGCGCCAGGGCAACTCAGTCATGCGCTCGATGAATCAGATATTAACTACGTCAATCCGAGCGGCAAATTCCGGGCGCAACTGGTGCACGACAGCAGCAATGTCATCCGCGGTATCGTATTCCGGCAGCAATAAGCGTTCCTTTCCACCATAACAACGCTTATGGGGTGTCCTCTACTGACGGACGCCCCTGTGTTTTCAAGGAGGGAAATCAATGGAATATGCCCCCAGAACGATGCTGGAGATGAGCGTGGCCTGTTTTCTTTTTCTAATGGCTGTAACGAGCGGACTCTTGCTCTTTCAAACCGGGGCCGCGCTGAACGCTACCGCCTATGTATCGGGAAAGTCGCTGGACCGCAACATGCAGATGACCTTTTCACCGATTTCCGGCGACGGCACCGCATCTGGCGCAGAAGTATTGCAATCCATTGCCCGGCTGGAGTCGGGAGATGCGGAAATCGTGGTGGACGGCGTTCGGTACGCACCGCCGCTTGATCGGGACCAGTTCGCCCCCTCCGGCATTCATCTGAATGCCCGGTATTCGGCAGTCGCCCAGCGGGATGCGTACGGTCAGCTGCTGCGCCTTATTTTCGTCTCACGTTAAGGAGAATGCCATGAACAGTATTTCGAAAATTTTTGCGGTGCTCATTGCCGTTCTATTGCTCTACCTTTATCCCATTTCTGCGGCATTCGAACAGCAGGACGATATTTCAGAACTGGTCGTTCTGAAAGCGACAACCACGTTTGTGGATGCGGTACGGGATAAAGGTTATGTGTCACCGACCATGTACAACGATTTTATGGAGGCCATCGCGGCAACGGGCAACACCTTCGATGTGCAAATGGAACACGGCAGCAAAAAATACGTAGCGGTGTACGACGACCCGACGAGGCCGGAGACGTTTCGGGGCAGCTACGAAGTACATTACGATGCGTTCTACAACGCGCAGATCCTGCCTATTTTGTTCCCGAACAGCGCGGCTAAAAAAGACGATCCGTCGCGGCGCTACAAGCTGCGAGTTGGCGACACCTTTGCAGTGACGGTTAAGAATACGAACCGGACTCCCGGCACGATCCTGTTCGATTTTCTGAACCAGGCCATCAGTCCGAACGATAAAATATTTATTCCTTACGGCGGGATGGTGCGCAATGAAATGGATTGAATGGGCCATTGTCGGGGCGCTCATTTTCTTGCCGTTTGCAACGATAAACCGGATCGAGGTCGACATGCAGCGAAAGGCGCTGCTCACCGAGCTTCGGTATAACGCCGCGCTGGACGCGGCGGTAGACGACGCGGCGCGGATGCTAATCGTCAATGCCAACCAGCAACGGGAGACGCAATACGAATCGGTCAAGCGGGTGGCGCTGAACAAGGACGAAGCAATTGCCGCTTTTTATCGGACGCTTTACACTAACTTCGGCATTGCTGACGATCCCGTTGCGCAAGGCGTATTAAATCGGTATATCCCGGCTATAGTCGTGATCGGGTACGACGGTTTCTATGTCTATGCCGAGGAGGAGTGGATGGGTGCCAGCGGGAACACGGAACGAAAACCGGTTTGGGGAGCGAAAAAGCCGTATGCCTATGCCGATTCAGCGGGCAACAGCCTTTCGTTTACGCTGGACGATTTCGTCCTCGCTTACGATGCGGGAAGCCGGAGTTGGCACGAAGGCTTGCGGGCTGACGTTAGGCAGCAGACGAACATCGCGCTGCTAAAGGACGCAGAGCGATTCGAGCAGGTACGCCGAAGCTCCATTGTCCGCGCGATCGAGGACGAACTGGCCTATCGGATCAACAAACACAACGAATCGGTTTCCCGATTGGGTCTCTCCTACACGTTCACCTTGCCAACGATTTCGCAGGAGGAGTGGCACAATACCGTGGATGACGTCGGAGTGCTTGCCTTTATCCAAGGCATTCCGATGGGAGGCAAGTTTTACAACAATTACGCGCTCGGCGGAAGCCGCGTGCTCAAGAAGCCGGAGGTTGTCGGAGCCAGAAAAGGAAACATGAAGGTGTATTACCGTGCGGCATGCGGCTTTTCCTATCCGGTGGAAGAAACGTTTTCCAGCGAACAAGTGGCTGCGCTAAAAGGCTATATGCCGCTTGGCTGCCCGCCTGCGCCATCGTAACAAGACGACGGCTATTTCGGAAAGTGGACAGGCCGCCGAATCGGTTTTATGATGAAACTAACAATCTAAATTTTCCAAACTTGTATGATCCATATTGAGAGAGGAGCGAATCGCGTGAGAAAAGGCATATTGGCAAGTCTTGTCGCCGCATTGATTTTCAGCTTGTTCAGTGCGACGGCAAGCGCGGCAAACAAACCTCCGTCCTTTGTCAGCGTCGTAATGGACGGACAAAAAATCTGGTTCCCTGATGCACAGGCTTTTGTGGATGAAAATGGCCGGACGCTCGTGCCGGTTCGATTCATTGCGAAAAAGATGGGTGCGAACGTGGGCTGGGAACCCAAAACCATGACCGTACCAATTGAGCGGGACGATTTGCATATTGTGCTTACAATCGGCGAAAGCAAGGCGCTCGTTAATGGTCAGGAAATGGTTTTCGATACGAAGGCGATCACCAGCGGCGGACGAACGTTTGTCCCGCTGCGTTTTGTCAGCGAAGCGTTGGGAGCGCAAGTCGATTGGGATAGCCCGACATCGACCGTCTTTATTTCTACAAAAGAAGATGACCATGAAAACTACGATGAATGGGGCCGACTCATTCGCACGACCAACTTACCGAAGAATGCGAAAGATTACCCGTACATTCTGGCCGATGTGCCGAATGAAGCGTATGAACTGGCCTATCCCTACTCGCATCCTACGGACAGCAAGGTTTCTTCGGTTCTGTATTCAACCATACCGGAGTTTAATAAGAAAAACGTGGATATATGGATGAACCGACTGAAAACGTTTGGCGCGCTGTGGTTGAACGTGGATTACAACACGATCGATGATACGTGGGCGCAGGCGGTATTTGCTACGAAAGTGCAAAGCTCCAATGCGGAATTGAAATATATACGGCGGTATGTGGATTGGGTTAAGGAAAACAAGATTCAAATCGAAGGCTTTCTTGATCCCGAGCCGTCCATGATTTATAAGGATGGGTTTGGGAACAATTACGTGCGTTCCAAGTTTAGAATCAAATTCAATTCATTCACGGAGAGTAAGAATTTGCTGTACGATGAGCATTTCCCCAACGACCGCAAATTCGAAACGCAGGTTTGGTACGAAGGATATGCGGATATTTCCCTATCCACTAATGTTGGTGGAGATTGGGGCAGCACATTGAAAGTCGATCCAGGAGCAAGTTTATTCCGCAATTATCTCATCGGAAAGGCGGACTCGAAATAGATGAGGAAAAGCAAAATCATAAAAACGGCGTTGAGCGTGCTTCTGGCATGCTCTTTTTTATTCTCTTTATTTCCTTTCGTAGCGAATGCTGCGCCCCCCAAAGTAAGAACCGAGGCAGGAAAAATCAGCTTTGAAATAACCAGTACGGCCGCAACCTCTTCCATCCGCTACAGAACGGTAGGTTGGACGATACGCAGAGATCAATTATGCACAAATACAACGCCCAAGCAGTGCGGCAATCCGAAAAACGGCCAGCATGCTTCGTTTTTGAACCAACAAGTGCAGCAGGTAGGCCAATACCCGAATCCGCCGATTCCCGGCCAGCCTCTCACGACCTTTTACGAAGTCAGCGAGGCGCTTGTCACGGAAGGCATGTGGAAGGCGGGCATGGGCGACATCAAGGACAACGACGATTTATATTTGTATGCGATCATGGTGTCCATCGATGGGAATGGCAATGTGCGCAAAGGTCCATTTTATACATTGGAAGAGATCAAACGGGCCGAACCTTGGGCGCACGAGGATGACTTGGACGATTATTTCGGCATTCATGTACCGTACCGCAGCGCAGATTTTCCGGTCGATGTCATTGCGAAAACTGTAGGCGGCAAAGTTATTCAAAAACCGGAAGTGACGTTTCTAAAGGGCAAGTACAAAATCGGGGAAACGATCGACCATGAATTTCCCGAAACGATTGAGGATAATGGAAAAACATATACGATTGTTCGTTCCTATTTGTCGCCGAAGCAGGACCCGACGAAGAAAAACTGGCTGCAGGAAGATCCCGAAACGAATCCGAAGGTGCGAACGCGAAGTTTTACAGTTGCGCTGGGTGGAACAGATGCCATAGCCGAATATGCGGAGAACAATCCGGTGATGGCTATTTACCAGAAAGAAGACGGTACGAAGCTCAAGGAAATGGACAAAGGCGTTTTCGCAACAGGAGAGGAAGCGAATCATACGTTTGAGGGACAAATCACTTCTGGCGGCCAAACCTATGAAATCATCCGCTCCTACATTACGAACAATAACAAGCCCGATGAAAAGCTGTTCATTCAGGAGAAAGGCGATCCCAAGCTCAAGGAGCGATCCATTCTCGTTGGATCGGGCGGCTCCAACTTTATCGGCATTTACAAAATTCCCTCCTCGGTTACGGTCACGTCCCGGATTGAAGCGCCGGAAACCGTTGACAAAAACGTGACCGAAGTGAACGGGAATTTTGTTTTTGAAGTGAAGTCATTAAAAAACCTGAAAACATACGAAATCACGGATATTCGAAATGCCAGACTCGTTCAAACAGGCGACAAAACCGGAACGCTCACCGGTACAACGGCTAATAAAACGATTCCGATCAAAATCCCGTTTACCTCCGGCGACAAAGTGAGTGTGCAAATCACCGTCGTCGTGAAGGATGTGGACGGCAATACCGGGGATTCGACATCCGACCATATGGTTCGCAAAGGTGATGGCGGCGAAGAACCGCGGCCCGGCGATTCCCAGCAGGCCGAAGTAATGGAGCCAACCGTTTCCGCTGTCATTCAAGCGGATGCGCGCGGCGCAGAAAAGTTTGATGTGCTGCAAGGTATTCCGACTTCGGAGAGCCTGTATGTCAACGCTTTGGCCAAATCGTACTTGTACCGCAACACGTTCAAGGAAACGACCGGAACGAAACAATACCCGATTTCCGTGAGCCGGACATATACGTTGCGATGGACCGAATACGTTCCCGGCCCGCCTGATGCGAACGGGAATCCGACGACCATGACGGTTCCGCGTTCAGACACACAGACGGTGACCCAAAACTATTCGATTGAACGCAAGTACAGCTTCTGGACGATTCAAAATCTTGAAGTGTACGGCATTCAAAAGGCGACGGTCTCGAATTATGCGCTTCCTTCGGGAACAGTTACGCTTGTGCCGAGTGGCTACACGCCGCCAACCGTTTCCGCATCGCATGATGCGTCGCTTAGCGCGCATATCATCGATCCGGTCTATTCGAATGTGACGCTTCCCGGACAAACGATTTCCGGCGGTTCCAGCCGCCCATCCGTTCCGAACGAGGATTGGAAAAACGAGGCGGAGAGAGCGATTGGCAAAATCAAAGTAAAAAACGATTCGCTCGTTTTTAACGGAACAACAATCATGGACAACCGAATCGTTGAGGAAAAAGCGCCGACGCCGGGTGCGATTCCGGCTCCGACGATGATCGGGCAAGATGTGTTGTACGGCAAAGGCTATCTCATCAACGCGTCCAAAATAAACAAAGCAAGTCAGCCAAGCACCGGCACAATATCGTATTCCTTGATTAAAGGCATCGGTGGCGGCGGAGACAAAACTTTTCCGATAAACGGCATCAACCCAGTGACCGTGCATACTCCGGTGGTGAACTACGCTTCGGTGTCGGACGATCAGGCCTACAACCAGAAGACGCAGCCGACCGCCGGACGTTCGGCGCTCATTTTGGATCGGCCTTTTACCGTGACGATTCCGACAAGCGGCCCGCACAAGGACATCAAGGGCTACGGCAATCGGGATTATGCCAAGTATGTGAGAGATAAACAAGTTCGTTTTCCGTTTGACGTGTACAAAGCGGATCGCACAACGTTCGTTCCGAAAGAAACGTGGGTGTCCATCCCGGTCGGACAAATGCAGACGACCTTCTACTTGCCCGTTTGGGTGGATGAGGGCAATTACGATGTGTTATTCCGAACGTTTGCCGAGAACAGCCCGGCTTCCTTTACATCTCAAATGAATGCCAATCTGGACTTGACACATCATGTGGCTACGCAGGTGGTTCCGGTGGAAGTCATTGGCCGTCTCTATGATTTCCGGATCACCGACATCGCCGACTTTGCTTGGGAGTCGGTGTTCCGTACCCAAAAGGGCAGCGCAGCGCCGACAGGAAACGCTTATTGGGTCGGAACGAAAGGCATTGACGGCGCACCGCGCGGCAATACCCCTCCTTACGTGCTGCCGGTACGGCAGGGCAGTCACCCGGAAAGCGGCAAGAAAAACGTTGCGGTTAAAACGGGCTATCATTTCAAATTTGAAGTCATGACGAAAGGCAACATGTTCGGCGCAGGAGACGGCATCCGCATTACACCGACCTTTTATTTTGTGGACAGCAAGGGAAAAAACCGGCAAGAAGTCGATCTTTACTACCATTCGGGCAATCAGCGATTTATTCGCATTGGCTCTAGCGATGATGTGGAAAAGCGATATGTGACGCTCGACGCTCGTCTGCGCAATGTGCCGAAGCAGGAGTTGACCGACACCGCCGCCACCCTTTGGTCGTTAAGCGGTTCGCCCGGTACCAAGCAGACGTTTATCGATCAATATTTGAAGGATGCGCAGAAGCCAACGTATGTCGGCGGCTACGATATCATGCTGCTGCCGCCGCAGCTTCGGACGTTTGTCGGCAGTATGAACGTGCCTTCCGGCGTCCATGTAGCCCGCGCCAACGCTTCGGTGCAGAAGTGGTATGGCGAATACAGTTTGCCTGCCGCGCCGTATGTGGTGCCCAAAGGTTTCAACTTGGCTGAATATGGACGGAAAAACCGGCTGGATGACAAGTCGCCTATTTTCTTGAAGGACGGGTACATCGTTGTTAATTTCAATCTCGAAACGATCCGCAACAAAGACTTGAACCATCCTCATTTGCAGTATATGTACGGACCACTGAACAACCAATGGCAGATGGAAGGGTTTCAGCGAAGCTTCACCGATCCGTATAGCGTGACGTTCCAGTTGAAGGACGGCGATATTGTGTTTTACCATGCGAATCTATCCTCCTATGACGACTATGGCACAGGGGGAACCCATTAAAGAAAACTGATTTTTATACCAGCTGGGAGGAAAAAAACATGCTGGAAAAATTGCAAGCGGCCGTGTCGGAGGATGCGGCCTATTTTTATTCCGCTTCAACGGATAAGGATTCCGCACGCGGATGCATTGGGCATTTGCGCGGTTATTTTGGCAGCAGCGGCGAGACATACTGGGCAACCTGGTTTGATCATGCACCTGCGCTCAAAACGCCGTCCTTTCGAGCGGAACTGGATGCGGTGGTGAAGGCGTTGACCGAGCAAGGACTGCTTCAAAGCCGCAGCCGGATGAACCGCTATTGCCTGTCGCATCCAGAGGCCCGTTTATCCGGTGCGTGGCATTCCGGCGTTTACGGCTTTTGTTTTCAAACGGAGCGCCATCAATACTATCTGCGCTGTTTTCCGCATACGGGAGACTACAATTTCTATTTGTACTGCTACGTCCGGCAGGATCGTTTGTCGGAGCGTTAGCGCTCGCTGAGGAGGAAGCCCATGAACGATCTCGCGAGGTATAAACTGCTGGCGAAAGCGAAAGTTCCGCCTGCCGCAAAACTGCTGTACAACTACCTGATGGACCGCGCGGGCGGACGGCATAGCTGCGTCTTGTTGTCCGGTAAAAAGCTGGCTTTGGAGATGGGCGTTTCCCCTTCCACTGTCCGCCGCAATCTTTATCGCTTGCAACGTATCGGACTCCTTCGGATTACGGCCCGTTATTCCGAAGAAGGCATTCGCCTGACCAATCAAATTACGCTTCTGTAAGGGAGGTGCTCTCATGACAGCCAAGTTGCAGCGCATCGTCGAACTGGCTGCCGACACGGCTCGCACGGTGACGAATCAGCCTGAGCGCTGGGCGGATTTTTTGCGGACGGCGGCTTGGAACTATAAATATCCGTTTCAGGATCAACTGTTGATCTACGCCCAACGTCCTGATGCGACAGCTTGCGCGCCGATTGATGTTTGGAACAAACGGCTCGATCGCTGGGTGAAACGCGGCGCAAAAGGGATCGCTCTGATCGAAGATCGGGGCAACCACTTGGGTCTGCGCCATGTGTTTGACGTATCGGATACCCAGAGCAGACGCCAGCCGGAGTTATCGCTATGGCGATTGCAGGATAGCGATACGGCTCATGTCATCGAGACGCTGGAAAATGCGTTCGGCGCGTCGAATGAGATGGAACCGCATGCGGATCTGCCTGCTGCGTTCCTCGCTGCTGCACGAAATGCGGTGGATGACAACAGCGCCGATTATGTGGCCGAGTTGATCAAAGAGCGGGAGCATAGTTTGCTGGAGGACCTGGACATCCCGCATGTGGAATTGCTATTCAAGCAAACAGCCGAATCGGCCATCGCCTACATGGCAATGACCCGTTGCGGACTGAATCCCGCACATTACATCAGTATCGAGGACTTGTCCGGCATCGGTTATTTCAACACGCTTCCTGCATTGTCCCATTTGGGAGCAGCAATCAGTGATGTGTCCGAGATGATGCTGCGGGAAGTGGAATCGACCGTCCGGGCGCTGCGCCGGGATGTGCAGCGAACGAATGAGAGACAATCGGTTCACACCCTTGCACGACCCGATTCCTTGCCGCACAATGAAGCTACTCGACAAGAAAGGAAGGATGAATATGGAACTGACCTACACGCCGCAAGGGGATTATCTGCTGCCCAACCTGACGCTGAGCGAAGCGGAGATGACGATCGGGAAGTACGGAATGATGCGCAAGACGTTTCTGAAAACCGAGCGGAAGGGCATGTACGCCCATCTGATGTTGACGGAGCAGTTGAACCGCCATCTGGCGGACATCGACCAGACAGCGCGGGAGCAGATCGACCGGACGATCCAGCAGTTGCTCACGACTCACCCGGCACCGGACAAGACGAGCGATCCGCTGACTTGGACAGGGCACATGAACAACTTGAAGCAACAGGCGGAGGAACTGATTCTCACGGAATTGATTTATCATTAACATGGTTTGATCGGGAAACGGAGGACCGAAGTCTTCCGTTTTTTCATGACCAGGCGATCATCAATGATATGCTCCGCGCCGCGCCACTGCGGGAAAATAAGACGGACATTGCAGCGTTTTTTCAAGCCCATGAAGATGAACACGAGCGCGTGTTGTATGTGCGCAGCTTGTTTCCGGCTGGCATCACCGAGCTAACGCTTGAAGACGGCTTACGAGCTGGATTTGAACCGTATCGCAACGTTTTGCATTTGTGGACGGGTACGGCGGATGAACGCACAGCACAAAGCTTTTACGATTGGGGTGTCATCGCCGGGCATATCGCCAGCATGATGCTGTTAAACGAATTTGATTTATCGCGAAAGACAGAACCCTCCATCCAGCAACAGACATTGTGGATGGAACAAGCGGAGGACGAAAAAGCCTCTGCTTTTTTTATGCCGCAAGCGGTCATTGACGCCGTTTTGCAAAACGGCAGCGGTTTTGAGAACGGCAAGTATCGCATTGCGCTGCATTTCCAGCAGTCGCTGTCCGCACAGGAGAACGCCGATTTCCTGAAACGAGAGTACGGGATTGGCGGGCGTCTCCCCGCGCTGGTCGGCACGGATATTCATATGAATTATGACAGCAAAGGCATTACGCTGACCCGCGGTTCCATTATGAACCCGGATACGCAGGTGGTGCTGCCGTGGTTGAAAGTACAGAAACGGATCGGCGAGCTGCTGGCAGCGGGGCGTTATTTGAACCGGCAGGAAGCCGAGCGGTTGCCCGCCTTCGCGGAGGAACAGGAGGAAAAGCGGCGGCAGCAAGCGGCGGAAATGGTCAGGCTCGATGTGCCGCAGCTGGATGCATCGTCATCGGAGGGGCTTCCCCAATCGGACGCACAAGCGGAATCGGAGCGCCTACCGGTGAATCGGGAACGGGCGCGCTACGGTTATGATGTGGGTAGCACCGTCTGGATTGGTGCGGATGAATATGAAATTGTGCAACTGGCGCAGCGAACGGTGGTGCTGCAAGACCGTCAGTTTCCGCTCTTCATCAAAGAATTAAGCCGTCATGAATTGGAACGGATGCTGCGCGAAAATCCGCTGAATGATCATCTGATTACCGGAGAGTTAGAACCGGGATTAACAAACGAAGGCTGGGAGCCGGTAGCAGAAGAAGATGTTTCATCGAACGGATTAAACGATGAGCAGGAGCAACAGCCACAACAAGCGAATGTCCCTTCACCTGCTCCAGCATCGGATCGTCCGGCTGCTCCGGCTGTCAACTACCGGATTACGGATGATGAACTGGGACATGGCGGCGCAAAAACGAAGTTCAAATGGAACACAGAAGCGATTCAACTGCTGTACGAGTTGGAGCAGGAGCAGCGGCAAGCGACAGCGGACGAGCAGGCGGTGCTGGCTCGCTATGTCGGATGGGGCGGCATTCCGCAGGCATTTGATGAAGCGAACACGCAATGGGCAGCCGAATATGGCGAACTGAAAAATTTGTTGGAGCCGGAGGAATATGCGTCCGCTCGTGCATCGACGCTAAACGCCCACTATACGTCTGTGACCGTCATCAAGGCGATGTACGACTGTCTGGAATCGATGGGCTTTCGCAGCGGCAATATTTTGGAACCGTCTTGCGGCATCGGCCATTTTTTCGGTCTGGTGCCGGAGTCGTTCCAAGGCTCGCGGCTGTTTGGCGTGGAACTGGACGGCATTACCGGCCGTATTGCCAAACAGCTTTATCCGCAGGCGTCGATTGCCGTCAGCGGCTATGAACAGACGAATTTGCCTGACAGCTTCTTTGATCTCGCCATTGGGAACGTGCCGTTCGGCGGGTATGGCGTGGCGGATAAACGTTACGATAAGCACAAGTTTCTCATCCACGATTACTTTTTCGCCAAGACGCTGGATAAAGTGCGTCCGGGCGGCATCATCGCCTTTATTACGTCCAAAGGAACGATGGACAAGCAAAACCCTGCGGTGCGCTAATATATTGCGGAGCGCGCCGAACTGCTCGGAGCGGTGCGCCTGCCGAATAATGCGTTTTTCGCCAACGCGGGTACGGAAGTAACCGCCGATATTATCTTTTTACAAAAACGGGATCGCATGGTCGCCGTCAGCGAGCAAACCGAGCCATGGCTATCACTAGCCGAGACAGCGGACGGGGTGCCGATCAATAGCTATTTCGCCGCCCACCCGGAGATGGTGCTGGGCACGATGGTTTTTGACGACCGGATGTACGGCAACCGTCAGGAAACGTCCTGCAAGCCGTACCCGGACGCGAGCCTAGATGAACTGCTGCGCGAAGCGTTGTCTAACATCCATGCCGAATGGGTGGAACTGGAACGGGAAGACCAGCCGGAGGAGGAAGAACCTTCTCTCCCAGCCGATCCGTCTGTCCGCAATTTCAGCTTTGCGCTGGTGGACGGTCACATCTACTATCGGGAAAACAGTCGGATGCGCCGTGTGGACACGTCGGCTACGGCAGCAGGTCGCATCAAAGGAATGATTCAGCTGCGAGACACCGTGCGCGAGCTGATCGAGTACCAAACCGAAGACTACAGCGATGAGATGATTGGGCAGCAGCAGCGCAAGCTGAATGCGCTGTACGATCGGTTTACGGCACAATACGGCTTGATCAACAGCCGAGCCAACAGCCTTGCCTTTTCGGATGACAGTTCTTACTTTCTTCTCTGCTCACTTGAAATTGTGGACGAAGAAGGACGGTTACTGCGCAAGGCAGATATGTTCACCAAACGAACCATCCGGCAGCGCATTCAAGTAGACCAGGTGGATACCGCTTCTGAGGCGCTTGCCGTTTCCATCGGCGCAAAAGCTCGTGTCGATTTGCCGTATATGGCGGAGCTGACGGGCAAGACGGAAGATCAGCTGATTAAGGAGCTGCGCGGCGTCATCTTTCCTAATCCTGAACATCTGGACGAGGAAGGAAAGCCGATCTATGAAACCGCGGATGCGTACCTGTCCGGCAATGTGCGGGAGAAGCTGCGTGTGGCTAGACAGTTTGCCGCATACGATGCCGAACGTTACGGCGAAAACGTCAAAGCGCTTGAAGCGGTGCAGCCGAAAGACCTGGACGCCTCCGAAATCGACGTCCGCTTGGGCGCAACTTGGCTGCCGCCGGAAGATATTCGGCAGTTTCTGTTTGAACTGGTGGACACGCCGCCGATGTACCAGACCTACATCAACGTCATGTATTCCGAATATACGGCGGCCTGGAACGTCAAAGGCAAAAGCGATGACCGCAGCAGTAATATTAAGGCGAACGTCACCTATGGTACAAATCGCGTCAATGCGTACAAAATTCTCGAAGATACGTTGAATTTGCGGGACGTGCGTGTATTTGACACCGTGTATGAAGATGGCGTGGAGAAACGCGTGCTGAACAAGCAAGAAACGGCTATCGCCCAACAAAAGCAGGAGATGATGAAAGAAGCTTTTCGGGAATGGATATGGCGAGATCCGCAGCGGCGCGAACGGCTAACAAGACTGTATAATGATCGGTTCAATGCCATCCGTCCCCGCGAATACGACGGCAGTCATATTCGGTTCACCGGGATGAACCCGGAAATCCGGCTGCGCCAGCATCAAGTCAATGCGGTTGCCCGTGTGCTGTATGGTGGCAACTCCCTATTTGCGCATTGTGTCGGCGCAGGCAAAACGTTCGCCATGACCGCCGCAGCGATGGAAAGTAAGCATTTAGGACTGTCCAACAAGAGCATGCTGGTCGTGCCGAACCATCTGACCGAGCAGTGGGCGGCGGAGTTTTTACAGCTTTATCCGTCGGCGAATATTTTGGTGACGACCAAAAAGGACTTTGAAACGAAAAACCGCAAAACGTTTTGCGCGCGGATTGCCACCGGCGATTATGACGCGATCATCATCGGCCATTCGCAGTTTGAAAAAATACCGATTTCTATGGAACGGCAGCGCCAGCAACTGTATGAGCAAATTTCGGAAATTACAAACGGCATCCGGGAACTAAAAGAAGCCAGAGGCGAACGATATGCAATCAAGCAGCTTGAAAAAACGAAAAAAACGCTGCAAATCAAGCTGGAAAAGCTGAACGATACGAGCCGGAAGGATGATGTCGTCACCTTCGAGGAACTGGGCGTAGACCGATTATTCGTGGACGAAGCCGATTCGTACAAAAACCTGTTTCTTTACACGAAAATGCGCAATGTAGCCGGGCTGTCGCAAACCGAAGCGCAAAAGTCATCGGACATGTTTGCCAAGTGCCGCTATTTGGATGAACTAACCGGAGGCCGGGGCATTATCTTTGCGACAGGCACGCCGATCTCCAATTCCATCACCGAGATGTACACGATGCAGCGCTACTTACAATACGAGCGGCTCAAGCGGCAGGGCTTGCAACATTTTGACGCCTGGGCTTCGACATTTGGCGAAACGGTTACGGCGATAGAGCTTGCGCCGGAAGGAACGGGCTATCGGGCGAAAACTCGGTTTGCCCGTTTTTATAATTTGCCCGAGTTAATGAACGTGTTCAAAGAAGTGGCTGACATTCAGACGGCGGACATGCTCCAGCTTCCCGTGCCGAAAGCTCACTTCCATAATGTTGCCGTGCCGCCAAGCGACTTTCAACGCGACATGGTAGCGGATCTCGCCCGCCGCGCCGAACGGGTGCGGGCGAAGGAAGTGGAGCCTCACGAAGACAATATGCTGACGATCACCAATGACGGCCGCAAACTGGCGCTCGATCAGCGGCTGGCTAACCCAATGCTCCCCGACGACGAAGGCAGCAAAGTAAGCGCCTGCGCGGACAACGTCTACCGGTGTTGGGAGGAACATCAGGAGCAGCGGCTTACGCAGTTGGTGTTTTGCGATTTGTCCATTCCGAAACAGGACGGCACCTTCAATGTGTACGACGAGCTAAAGCGCAAATTGATGGAAAAAGGTGTTCCTGCCGAGGAAATCGCCTATATTCACGACGCCAATACCGAGGTCAAGAAAAAGGAACTGTTTGCCAAAGTACGCAGCGGCCAAGTTCGGATACTGCTCGGATCGACGTTCAAAATGGGGGCGGGTACGAACGTGCAAACGAAACTGATTGCCCTCCACGACCTTGATTGCCCTTGGCGTCCGCGGGACTTGGAGCAGCGCAGCGGGCGCATTATCCGGCAAGGCAACCAGAACAGCGAAGTGCATATTTTTCGCTATGTGACGGAGAACACGTTCGATGCGTATTTATACCAAACACTTGAGAATAAGCAGCGTTTTATCTCGCAGATCATGACCAGCAAGTCGCCGGTTCGTTCTGCCGAAGATATTGACGAAACGGCGCTCTCTTATGCCGAGGTTAAGGCGCTGGCGACCGGAAACCCGTACATTAAAGAAAAAATGGACTTGGATATCCAGGTATCCAAATTAAAACTGCTCAAAGCCAACCATTTAAGCCAGCGTTACGCGCTGGAGGACCGGTTGCTTAAAATGTTGCCGCAGCAAATCAAGTCCACCGAAGAACGAATTGCCGGCTATGAACAGGATGCAGCATTGTTCTTACGTTCCAAAGCGACTGAGCAAGAGGAATCGGAGGAATCGAAATTCCCCAGCATGGTCATCAAGGATTTCACTTATACGGAGCGAACGGCAGCAGGTGCAGCTTTGCTTGACGCTTGCAAAGGAATGACATCGCCCGATCCGCAGGAAGTCGGCAACTATCGGGGATTTTCCTTGTGGTTGTCCTTTGACAGCTTCCACAAGGAATACAAGGCAACGTTACGCGGTGCGCTGGGTCATACGGTCGCGTTAGGCGCGGATGCGGGCGGTAACATAACCCGGATCAACAATGCCTTATCCGACTTGCCTGCAAAGCTGGAGCGTGCCCGCGAGCAGCTTGCCACCTTACGTCAGCAAATGGAAACGGCGAAGGAACAAATCGCGGCTCCATTCGAGAAAGAACAGGAGTTGCAAACGAAATCGGCGCGGCTTGCAGAACTGAATGCGCTGCTCAACATGGACAAACGGGAAAATGAAACCGTGGACAACGTGCCGGACGAAGAACCGGAAGCACCGGAACGACGGGCTGTGGGCCGTGAACGATAACGGTTTTCGCACCATCGTTCCTCCCCTTCCTTCTTGTTATAGTGGAAGCAAGGAGGGGATGCGGATGGAATCGATGAATGTGCTACAAATGGAAGCCGTATTTGATGAGATTGAAAATAGGACGGTCAGCCGCCTGCGCGCAAACGAGGAGGCGTACGCACGATTGTTCCGGCAAAGAAACGATCTTAAAGAGCGATATCCGTTCGTCAAATCGGTATTGGAAGGAGACGCTTCGGTCTTTCCAAGTGCCGAAGATCATCAGGCATGGCTGGATTACAAGCGCGCATCGGACGAATCCGACCAGATGGAGCGAATGGCGCTTTATTTGCAAGGACATGCCGATTGTTACGCGTATTTGCGTAAGATTGGTGCATTATAGCAGACAGATAGGGAAACAGCATGCTGACCATTACAGAGAAAAACATAGCGCAGTTTAATGAACTGCTGACCGATTACGACAACACGAATGATATGCATGCTATCAAGACTTTCCTTTACGAGCATGCCATAAGCGGAATCGAGTTCGTAGAACCGGAAAAAAGAGAACCAGACAAAGAAAGGTAAATCTTCGCATTTACAGTAGAAGCTTGTTTGCGCTTCATCGCGCGGCAGGCTTTTTTTTCGTTTAGAAAATGATGTCTTCGACGTGCATAATTTCATAGGCCAAAGACAGGCCGTCTATGAAAGTTATAAATTACACTGCGAATGGACTCCAGTATGGGGTCCTTTTCGCATTTTTGGAGGAATGCACATGTTGTATGCCATCCCGAGCGGCGGATGCTTTTGCCCGATTCCACAACTTTTTTGTTACGGAACCAGCTTGGCCGAGGAGGGAGAGACCGTGGCAACATTGGAGTTAATATCCAAAGAGAAGAACGTATTTGGCGACACGTATTATTACATCCGAAATTCGAACGGGGTAACCAGTAGGGTTTATGAAGGCGATTTAGACGCCTATATGAAAAAGAATGGTGCTACAGAGTTAAAGAAAGGCAGGGCTTTTCTGTACCCCAAAAAGCGGGGCAAGGCACGATGAACGATGTACCTATCGGATACTTCTTTGCTCTCGATTAGTTATGTGGACATATTTGACGGCTCAAGGACACGACTTGTAGAAGCAGTTGTGTTTAATTAGTTTTTCTGAGGGGAGCTGCGGCAATGAGTTATGTAAGCAAGGAACAGATCGAACGTGCGAAAAGTCTGGATTTACTAACATATTTACAAATGTATGAGCCTGCTGAACTGGTACGCTGCTCCCGCAACGTTTACACTACCCGGACACATGACAGCTTGAAAATTTCCAACGGCAAATGGTACTGGTGGTCAAGGGGGATCGGCGGACGCTCGGCGCTGGACTATTTAATGAAAGTGCGAGGCATGTCTTTTCCTGATGCGGTGTTGCTAATCGAAGACGTTCATCCGGTCAGCGCGCCTACGTTTTCGCACCCTTCGCAACATCGCCCGGTGCAGTTTGAGCTTCCCGAACCGAATCGTAACTCGCATCGCGTCATGACCTACCTCAACAAACGCGGTATTCATCGCGCGTTGGTCGAATATTGTCTTGAAACAGGGCGATTGTATGAAAGCCGACGCTATCACAACGCGGTATTCGTCGGTTTTGACCAAGAAGGGATTCCGCGCTATGCGGCGATACGCGGAACGACAAGCACCCGTTATATGGGGGAAGCCGCTGGAAGCGACAAGCGGTATTCGTTTTCTATTCCGTCCTCAGAAGACAGTAATGAACTACATCTGTTTGAGAGTTCCATTGATCTTTTATCTTACTGTACGCTGGAACATCTCGCCGGTAGGGATTGGCAACAGGCGCATAAGCTGTCTTTGGCCGGCATTTTCAGGCCCAAGGCGGATCAGGAGCAAACTACCCTGCCTGCTGCTCTCACGCAATACTTGCAGAACTATCCGCAGGTAAATCGACTGGTGCTGCATCTGGACAATGACGAGCCGGGGCGATTGGCGGCGGCCACGATACAGAGACTCCTTTCTCCCGTCCTTCTCGTATCCGATGAGCCGCCTAAACTTGGAAAGGATGTAAACAATGAATTGATGGAATTACGAAGAAGACGCGAAGCGCCATCTCGATGAGCGGTTACGAGCACTGCATGTGGATGAGATGTGGACAGATTGGGGATAAGCGCAACCTCATTGAATGTATAGCATGTAATAGGTATAATAAAGTCAATATACAGCTATGCAAGGAGTGAGCAAGATGATTATCAAACCTTCCGCCAGTATCCGGCAAAACTATAATGAAATCGCCGATCTATGCAAAACATCCGGGGAACCGGTTTATCTAACCAAGAACGGTGAAGGCGATCTTGTCGTAATGGACATCGAGACGTTCTCTCGTCGCGAGAAGATGTTAAAGCTGCGCGAAGAACTGCTCGCTGTGCAAGAAGATCGTTTGGCGGGCCGTGCTGGCGTGACGCCGGATGAACTGGACGCTTACCTGGAGGGCATTATTGACGAGGTGCAGCATGGAAAAGATGCCCCGATATAAGATCATCGTTTCCGATCGCGCCCGCCAAATGCTGGCGACTCATGTGCGATTTCTTGCGGAGAAAAGTCCGGATGCGGCGCGAAAAACGAAAAACGAATTGCTGCATGCGATACGTTCCTTGGCGCGATTGCCGGAACGCTATCCTTTTCAGGAAGCGGAATTTATCCCGTCAAATAGGTACCATAAGATGTTCGTGGAAAAATGGTATTTGGTGTTGTATCAAATTCAGGATGAAATCGTGTATGTTGATTTCATTGTAGACTGCCGTCAGGATTATCGCTGGTTGGTGAGATAACAATAAAGTTCGGAGGAAGGCGCTGAGCGGATCGGCGTCTTTTTGTTGTTTTTGGGGGTCCCCTCTTTTTCCCGGCAGGTGCCTTGAAGGCGACGCGAGACGAATGTCTCGTGTTGCAGCAAGCACTGAATTTGGATATCCAAATTCGCTTGTTAGGGGCGCAGCCCCTAAGACCCCATCATCGCGATGCTATCGTTTCGATGATCGAATCGTGTTCAAACTGGTTGTTCATCGCGGCAGCGTTCTGCTTCAAGGAGACATTTATGGAAAGGGGTGATGGTCGATGAGGAAACGTTCGATATCATTTCTGCTTCGCCTGAGTGAAAGCGAACATGCTCGCCTTACTAGAGAAGTGGAAAAAACAGGACTTTCTCGGGAGGCGTACATCCGAGCGCTCATTAATGGATATGTACCGAAGCAGCTGCCGCCGCTGGACTACTACGCGATGATTCGAGAGCTGCACGCCATAGGCAATAATCTGAATCAACTGGCTGTGAAGGCACATACGACCGGTCGTCTGGAAAGAGCTGCCTTTCAGGAGGAAGCCGATCACTTGCGCCGTGCTGTTCAGCACATTCAACAAGCGGTAACCGGACCGGAGCGAAGAAGCGAACTACCTTCGATGCATACAAGCGGACATCCGCCGTAAGGGGGCATGACAAATGGCAACGACCGCGATCTGGGATGTGACTGACCGTTTGAAGCGCGTACTGGACTACGCTCGAAATCCCGACAAAACGACACAAGATCGCGCCGAACCAGATAGCTTGCAGCAGGCGCTTGGCTATGCGACAGCGGATGCGAAAACGGAGAGGCAACTGTACGTGAACGGCATCAACTGCGACCCGCTCACCGCTTATGAGCAAATGCAGCGCACCAAGCGACAATTTCAAAAAACGGATGGCATTGTCGCGTTTCACGGATATCAGTCGTTCGCGCCGGGCGAAGCGACGCCGGAAATTGCCCATGCCATCGGGGTTAGGCTGGCGCAAGAACTATGGGGAGAACGCTTTGAAGTCGTCGTAGCGACCCATCTGGACAAGGGACATTTGCACAATCATTTTGTGTTGAATGCTGTTTCTTTTGTAGATGGCAAGCGGTACTACGACAACAAAGCTTCCTACGCTTTGCTGCGGCAAACGTCCGACCGGCTTTGCCGGGAGCATGCGCTGTCGGTCATTGAACATCCCGAACCAGGTAAAGCTAAGCACTATGGGGAGTGGCAGGCGGAACGCGAAAACAAACCAACTTGGCGGGGATTGATTCGTGAGGACATCGACACCGCCATCGCAGCTTCCATGACAATGACCCAGTTTTTCGCCGCTCTGCAAAAACAAGGGTATGCGATCAAAACCAATGTGAAACATCTGGCAGTGCGTCCGCCCGGCAAGGAGCGCTTCGTCCGCTTGCGCAGTTTGGGATACGAATATACGGAGGAAGCGTTAAAGGAGCGCATCTTGCAAAACCACATGCCGAAGCGCCAGCCCTCACTTCCGCTACCGCGCCGAAAGCGAGTTGTCAGGGTTCGTGGAGTTTGGAGGGCTGGACGTAAATTCAGCGGCTTGCAGGCGTTGTACCTACGCTATTTATATGAAATGGGCATCCTGCCCCGTCAACGTGCGTCCCCGCGAAGGACGCATTTTTTGTTGCGTCAAGACTTGCGCCACTTGACGGTCATCACCGAGCAGACAAGAATGCTGTGTCGCCGCCGCATCACCACGAAGGATGAGCTACTCGCAAATCTCACCGGGCTTCAGGAGGAAATGAAACAAGGGTACAGCGCGCGCAAGGCATTGTACAACCGGTTGCGCCGTTGTAAGCAGCCGGAGCAGCGTGAGGCAATCAAAAGACAAATTGCCGAGGCGACCCGGCAGCTTGCGAAACTGCGAAAGGAGGTGAAGCTTTGCACGGGTATTCTCGCCCGTTCGGAGGGGATGGTCCATTTATTGCGTGAACGTGAACCCGAACATCACATACGAAAGGAGATGAACGCCGATGAGCGGAAACGAAGCGGCCGATCAAGTCGTCAGCATGAGTCTGCGGGGCATCGAGATGGTGGCCAAAATTTCCGGGGAAGGCGCTAAGCATTTGGCGGTGTATTTGTTCGCCGCCTTGCAGGGACAGAAACGGACAAAAGGGCGCATCCGTTTGGAAAGTTTGCTCCGCAGCGGCAAGGAACTCAAGGTGTTTGCCGTGAAAACCGAGGATCTCCCGACTTTTTGTAAGGAGGCCAAGCGGTACGGTGTGCTATATTGCGCGCTACGCGACAAAAAGAACGTGGACGGGCTTTGCGATGTGATGGTGCGTGCCGAAGATGCGTCCAAGATCAACCGGATCGTCGAGCGCTTCAAACTGGCGACGGTAGACACGGCCAGCATCAAACAAGAAATTGCAAATACCCGCAGCGAAAAGCAGCCGGACGAGAGCCAAACTGCGCAAACGCCGGAGTTAAACGGCGAAGCGCCTGAGCGGGAAGGGAGTCCGCCATCTGTCACGGAGGAAGTTCGAGAAGATTTTTTGGACGAACTGCTGGGAAAGACCGAACAGCCGGAGGAGGTTCGGGCAGCAAGCCAGCAACCGGAAGCCGCGCCTCCGGAATCGACTCCCCCGGCAGCCGCACCTTCGGCCGACGAACGAGTGCAGCAGCAGACACCGCTGCCCTCTCCCCCGATGCAGGAGGGAAGAACGATGGAACCGGCCATTCCGTCCGTGCCTATCTCCGGGCACAGCGTCGACAACGTAAGGGATTCGACTGATCGTAAACCGGCGCAGGAAAAGGTGTCGATCCGTCAACTGTTGCGTGAAATTCGTGAAGAAAATCGCGAAGCGGAGAAAAGACGGCGGCAAATGGAGCGTGAGCCGTCTTTGCCTAAACGCAGGAATCGTGGCAAGGCAACATCGGGCGACAAAACGCCAACGCCCACTACCCGGAATCGAAAGCGAGGGAAATCCAAATGAACGAACTGGACGAATTATTCTCTACTCCTTCCATCCAGCGAGAGCAGTCGTTTGACAAGGAAGCGTGGGTTCACCAAAAACAGGAACAGCGGCAGTGGACTTACGACACGATTGATACGACGACGATGACGATTGTTCAAAATGGAGAACAGTTTCAGCGTTATCTGGATGTGCAAAGCCGTTTTGACCGTTACAGTGTCTCCAATGCGCTGCTGATTTTAGCACAACGCCCGGAAGCGACACGCATAGCGGATTTCGAGGGTTGGAAGGAACAAGGCGTATCGATCCGCCGCAAGGAAACCGGTTTTTATATTTTGGAACCGGGCGAGGAATACCGGCGGGAAGATGGAAGCACTGCGACCAGCTACAACCCGAAGAAGATGTTCGATATAGCCCAAACCACTGCAAAGAAACCGGATCAACCGGTCTACCCGGATGATCGCACCCGCATCAAGGCGCTCATGGATCGTGCGCCAGTACCGATCACAATCAGCGATGCGCTTCCTGCGGATGTGCATGCGCTCTACCAACCGGATGTGCGCAACATTGTCATCCGCCGCGGGCTGGCAGCTGGAGACATCTTCCGCGCACTGGCGCAGGAACTGGCGCATGCGGAAATGGATCGCGGCGATAGTCGCTACAGCCGATCAGAATATCAGTTTCATGCCTACAGTGTTGCCTATATCCTTTGCAAGCAGGCTGGAGTTGAAACGACCGCGTTCCGGTTTGACCGGGTGGCAGAACGGTTCAAAGACTTGGAGCCGCAGCCGATTCGTGCGGAATTGACGACGATGAAAGAAGCTTCGCATACGATTTCCCGGCGTATGCACCGCATACTGAACCCGCAGCGGCGACCTTCGCAACCAGGTCGAACCGATCCTACCCGCTAAGGAGCGTGAGGAACCATGAAAACGGAAGAACGCATACTCAGTCTCGACCACTACGAGCATGGCATTGTCATCAACGCGTTGAATAAGCTGCGTAATGACTTGATAGGCGAGCGGCGGCCGACCGATGCGGTGGACGATCTGCTACTGAAAACGTTGGATGCGCCCTATCAAAGAATGAAACGCCGGAGTCGCCATGAAACGCGCTAAAGCCGCAAGGAGTCAACTAGTACTCGTTGCGGTTTTTTTTATTCCCGTCATATGGGTGGCGCTGCTCGTCGCCCCGGCGTTATCTGGGGGATTGCCTGCAATCCTGCTTCATCTAAGCGAGGCGAATCCCTTTCAACTCCAGTGGGTTGAGGATTCAATCCGAAGCCTGCTCGTCTGTACGCTGGCTTATGGGCTGGCGGTTGGCGCGTATCTGGCTTCGCCGCGTAATTATCGTCGCCGCGAAGAACATGGCAGCGCCAAGTGGGGCAAGGCGAAACCGATCAACGCCAAATACCAGAGCAAGCAAGCGGAGCAAAACAAAATATTGACGCAGCACGTGCGCATCGGTCTAGATGGACGCAAGCACCGCCGTAATCTGAATGTTCTCGTCGTAGGGGGTTCCGGTTCCGGCAAAACGCGGTTTTATGCGAAGCCGAACGTGATGCAGGCGCACACCTCATATGTCGTACTTGATCCGAAAGGCGAAATATTGCGTGACACCGGTCATTTGCTTCAGACGAAAGGGTATGACATTAAAGTGTTGGATTTGATTCATCCGCACCGTTCCCACGGCTACAACGCTTTCTCCTATTTGCAGGATGATAAGGATGTGCTAAAGCTGGTCACCAATCTGATTCGCAACACGACGCCAAAAAACAGCAATACGAACGATCCCTTTTGGGAACGTTCTGAAACCGCCTTGCTGGAAGCGCTCATGCTGTACTTGCTCTATGAAGCGCCGCCGGAGGAGCAGAACTTCCCGATGATTATGGAAATGATTGCTGCTGCCGAGGTTCGGGAAGAAGACGAAACGTACCAAAGCCCGCTAGATGAATTGTTCGAGCGGCTTGCCATGCGCGACCCGGAACATCTCGCCGTCAAGCAATACAACATCTTCAAGCTGGCTGCGGGCAAGACAGCCAAATCCATTCTGATCGGACTTGGCGTGCGATTGGAAAAATTCAATTTGCACAGCATTGCCGGAATGAGCCTGGTCGATGAAATGGACTTGCCACGTATCGGCACCCGGAAGACGGCGCTATTTGCCGTCATCCCCGACAACGACAGCAGTTTCAATTTTATCGTGGGCATGCTGTACACGCAGCTTTTTCAATGCCTCATGTACGAAGCGGACTACCGTTATGGCGGCCGTCTACCAGTGCATGTGCATTTTGTCATGGACGAGTTCGCGAATGTCGCCCTGCCCGATGAGTTCGACAAGCTGCTCTCAACGATCCGCAGTCGGGAAATATCGGTGTCTATCATTTTGCAAAACTTGGCACAGCTTAAAGTGTTGTACAAGGACGCATGGGAATCCATCGTCGGCAACTGCGATCTGTTCCTGTATCTGGGTGGCAATGAACAATCCACGCACAAGTATGTGTCGGAGCTACTTGGCAAAGAAACTATTGATACGAACACCTACGGCCAAAGTAAAGGACGCAGCGGCAGCTATTCCATCAACTACCAGCAGTCTGGCCGGGAATTGCTTACCCCTGATGAAGTGCGACTCCTTGATAATCGTTATGCGCTGCTGTTTATTCGTGGGGAACGACCGGTGCTTGATGACAAATACGAGGTACTGCGCCATCCTCATATCGCGCTGACGACAGACGGCGCAGGTCAGGCGTACCAGCACGGCGGTACGGAGCATGCGCTCGATTGGAAGACGGTGCAATTGGATGAGAACGGTGAATATGAGCTTTTGTCAGAGGAAGAACTGGAGGCATTATTTTTACATGAAGGGATGGATCGCGTTTGAAACGTAAAACGAAATGGCTGATTGCTTTCTACATGATGACGGTGCTGTTCGGGACGATGCTAGTTTCCACCGCCTATGCCCAAAGCGACCCGATGACGACAGTCAACAACTTGTCCAATTTTATCTTCGGGTTGATTCGCGCGGTCGGCATGATTATTTTGGGGTTTGGCGTTGTGCAGATCGGCTTGTCGCTCAAGTCGCATGACCCTTCGCAGCGAGCGAATGGTTTTTTAACCTTGGCCGGGGGCGTCATCATCACGTTTACCAAAGAGATTTTGGACCTGATCACAGGTTAAGCCATGGAGGATGAGGAATGAGCCGACGCCCGTTCCTCCCTCGACAGAAGGGTGAGCGTATGTCGAAAAACAGTTGGATTGCAGATAATTTGGAGAATGCTCTAGATACCTGGGAGCAGAAAATGAATGAAATCTGGCACCTTGTTACCCAGTCACCAGTCGATTTCAAGGGGGGCACCATTTGGCGCATCATCACGGATATTCACGGCGCGTTACAGGCAACGGGACTGGCGCTGCTGGTTTTATTTTTTGTCGTCGGTGTGATGAAAACAGCGGGTAATTTTGCCGAACTGAAGCGGCCGGAGCTGGCGGTCAAGTTATTTGTCCGATTTGTGCTGGCCAAGGCAGTTGTCACCTATGGTTTGGAACTGATGATGGCTCTGTTTACGATTGTGCAGGGCATCATCTCGACGATGATGTCCCGTTCGGGGTTTGGTGCGGTGGATGGCATGTCGCTGCCGGACACGATTACCCAGGCGATCGAAGATGTCGGGTTTTGGCAAAGCATACCACTCTGGGTCGTCTCTTTGCTGGGCAGCCTGTTTATTACCGTTCTGTCCTTCATCATGATTCTTTCTGTGTACGGGCGTTTTTTTCGGATTTATCTGTATACAGCGATTGCTCCGGTTCCGCTCGCCTCATTCGCTGGCGAGCCGAGCCAGAGTATCGGCAAATCATTTCTGAAAGGATATGCAGCCGCCTGTATGGAAGGGGCGATCATTGTGCTGGCGTGCATCATCTACGCGGCGTTTGCCAGCGCGCCCCCGGCTGTCGAAGCTGGCTCAGGCGCGGTCACGATGGTATGGACGTACATCGGAGAACTCATTTTTAACATGCTGGTCTTGGTCGGCACGGTGAAGATGGCCGACCGGGTCGTTCGGGAGATGATGGGTTTATAGGCGGGAATTATTGGATGGCGGTCAGAAACAGCTTCAGCAGCGCCAGCGAGTCTTTGCGCTGTTTGTCTGTGCATTGCTGGAGCGCGGCCATAATCAGCTCAATTTCATTGGAAGGTTCAGCGTAAACGTTTTGTAGCAGCAAATCATTCGGAGACAGTTTCAGCACATGACAGATGCTGAGCATCGTTTCTATCGACATGCCGGCTTTCCCCCGCTCAATGTCCGCGCAAAACCGGGGAACACGCCCGATCTGCTCGGCCAGTTGCTCGCGTGACATGCCCCATGCTTCTCTCCGTTTGCGTATCCGCTGGCCTACTATTTTTTTATCGTAAACGTGCATCGCTTGTCATCTCTTTCCGAATAGGAGTTCATAGTTCCTATTATGGACAAGCACAGAATTGACTTACATGAGTTTTGAAATTACTATCAGGGGGGGTTAAAAACTCATATCCAGATATGTTAATCGGTAGCCCATCTGAAAACAAGGCGGTGGAAGAATGAGCAATCTATTGCGTAAATTGGAGAAAGAACGACAGGAGCTGAACAAGCTAGGCGAGCAGTCATTGAAGCAATCCATTCGATTATCCGACAACCAGGAATTGCAGGAGCAAAGTCGCAAAGTGGATGAATTGCTCGTTCGTTATGAGCGTACCCGACGCAAACGGCATCGGAGACATGGTAGATGAGAGGTGTGGGCAAACGATGAAATTTCCGCCATGGTTCAGAGAAGCGATTCAAAAACGGCTAGACAATGTATCCGATCTTATTGAAAATCACTCCGAACTTAGCCGCATTCGGGAAAACGAAAGAAAAGCATTTGAACGCTTATTCGCGGGCATGGACATCGGGCGCATGCCGGAATTTGCGGGTTGGGAAGATTGTCAGCACCTCAAGCAAGCAATTATGAATGAATGGCTATATCTGCAAGGTCTGAAAGATGGCATACAGCTTGCGTCCGCGTTATCGAGTCATCTTCATCCGTTCGATGAGCAGGGCTTCGCCAACATAGATAGTCGCCAGCCCGATGCACGGGCGGCAGATTCGGGAGGTCCTACACATGGAAGTCAAAATTAACCGGGAAATCCGGGAATATACCGAGAGCTTGTTTTTTGGACTGTCCTTGCGGCAGTTCTTTTTTTCAGTATTGGCCGTTCTGGTGGCAATTGGCTTGTACTTTGCTTTGCGAGACCGCTTCGGCGTGGAGACGCTCAGTTGGATGTGCATTCTGGGAGCCGCCCCCTGCGCCGCGCTCGGGTTTATTCACTACCACGGCATGACGGCAGAGCAGCTTCTGTGGACGTATGTAAAATCCGAATTTCTCATGCCCAAACGGCTGGTTTATCGCGCGACGAACATTTACTACGAGGTGCTGCATAAGTATGTCCAGCAGCGTGAGCAAGGAGAGTGAAGCTCGTGATTAAAACGCTTAAACGAATTATCAAGCAAGACAAGGAACGGTTCGCCATTCCGAAGGGTGTCCAGCAAGTCATCCCGATTCGTGCCATCTGGCCAGATGGGATTTTTTTTGTGGGCAACAAGTTTTCTAAGTCGTACCGATTTGAAGACATGAACTACGCTGTCGCCTCCAGAGAAGACAAGGAAGCAATGTTCCTAGCCTATTGCGAACTGCTTAATTCTCTCGATAGCGGCGCGACGACGAAAATCACGATTCATAACCGACGTTTAAATCGGCTGGACGTGGAAGACACCTTGCTGATCCCCCATCGTCAGGACGGACTTGATGGATACCGCGAGGAATACAACCAGATGTTGCTCGACAAGGCGATGGGCGCAAACGGCACTTTTCAGGAAAAATATATTACGGTATCTGTGGTCAAAAGAAATGTGGAGGATGCCCGTCAGTATTTCGCCAGAATCGGTTCGGAACTGATGGCGCATTTCTCGCGTCTTGGTTCCGCATGCGTGGAACTGGATGCGACAGATCGCCTGCGCATGCTCCATGATTTTTTTCGAATTGGCGAGGAGGCTGACTATCACTTTGACTTGTCAGCTACCATGCGCAAGGGACATGACTTCAAGGATTACATCAGTCCGGATACGTTTGAGTTCGAACGGGATTACTTTCGGATGGGACGCTACTTTGGCCGTGTCGTTTTTCTACGGGAATACGCGAGCTACATCAAGGACAGCATGGTGGCTGAATTATGCGACCTAAACCGGAACTTGCTGCTATCTCTTGATGTGATACCGATTCCGACCGATGAGGCCGTCCGCGAAGTGGAAAACCGGCTGCTCGGCGTGGAAACGAATATAACGAATTGGCAGCGGCGGCAAAACAACAATAATAATTTCTCTGCCGTTGTTCCTTATGATATGGAGCAACAACGCAAGGAAAGCAAGGAGTTTCTGGACGATCTGACGACACGCGACCAGCGCATGATGTTCGGACTGCTGACAATGGTGCATATTGCGGAGAGCAAGGAGCAGTTGGACAACGATACCGAAGCCCTGTTGACAACTGCTCGCAAGCATCTATGCCAGTTAGCACCGCTGACCTTTCAGCAAATGGACGGACTCAATACGGTGCTTCCGTATGGATTGCGCAAGGTACATGCGTTGCGAACTTTGACGACGGAAAGCACTGCCGTTTTCATTCCATTCCGGGCACAGGAGGTCATCCATCCCGGCGGTATGTATTACGGCCAAAATGTCATCAGTAAGAATATGATTATGGCCAACCGCAAGCAACTGTTAAACGGGAACAGTTTCATTCTGGGGGTATCCGGCTCAGGTAAAAGTTTTACGGCAAAGCGTGAGATAGTCAATCTGGTGCTAGCAGGCGATGACGACGTGATCCTGATTGACCCTGAGCGTGAATATTCTGCGCTGGTGGAAGCACTGGGCGGCGAAACGGTCCATATTTCCGCAACCTCGCCGAATCATATTAATGCCATGGATATCAATCGACAGTACGGCGACGGGGCCAATCCAATCATCCTCAAGTCGGAGTTTGTTCTGTCGCTGTGCGAACAACTGATGGGCGGCTATCCCCTTGGCGCAAAGGAGAAGTCGTTGATCGACCGCTGCACCGCAAAAGTGTATCGAACTTATTTGCAAAGCAATTTCAAAGGCGACCCGCCTACTTTGCAACATTTTCACGCTGAACTGCTCAAGCAATCTGAACCAGAAGCGCAAGACATTGCTCTGGCGATTGAGTTGTTTACTTCCGGCAGTCTGAATACGTTCGCAAAGCCTACTAATGTTAATGTCTATAACCGGCTCATTTGCTATGATATTCTTGACTTGGGAAAGCAGCTGCTCCCGATTGGCATGTTAGTCGTACTGGATAGTATCCTGAATCGGATTACACAAAACCGGGCAAAGGGAAAAAATACGTTTATCATTATCGACGAGATTTATCTGTTGTTCCAGCATGAATATAGCGCCAACTTTCTTTTCACGCTTTGGAAGCGTGTCCGAAAGTATGGCGCCTTTTGTACGGGAATTACGCAAAACGTGGACGATTTGCTGCAAAGCCATACGGCACGTACCATGTTAGCAAATAGTGAATTTATCGTCATGTTGAATCAGGCCAGCACCGATCGGATGGAGCTTGCCGAGTTGCTTAATATTTCAGACCTGCAACTCTCATACATCACGAATGTAGACGCCGGAAATGGACTTATGAAGGTAGGCAGTTCCCTTGTTCCATTTACCGACAAATTCCCGCGGAATACGAAACTGTATCGCCTAATGACGACAAAGCCCGGGGAGGGATAACAAAACAGCAGTAAGCGGTTGGTCGCCATTAGATCCATCCGCTTACTATTTTATAAAGATGGTGACAGATAGTAGGGATGATTAATAAGATGATTAGTAAGATCATTGAATGTAGGGGATATTTATGGTACAATAAGGCCACGAAAAGGAGCTGGATGTTATGCCTAAAATAATCCCAATTCGCGATTTGAAAAATACGAGTGAAATTTCTCAAATGTGTCAAGAATCTGATGAGCCTATTTTTATTACCAAGAACGGATATGGAGACATGGTTCTCATGAGCATGAAAACGTATGAGGAAAAGATGTTTATGCTTGATGTCTACGAAAAGCTGAATGCAGCTGAACAACAATTGGCGGAAGAAAAAGTTCTTGATGGCGAATCTTCATTAAAAAGCATAAGAGAAAAATACGATGTATAGATTGATTGTCACAGAACTTGCTCATCAGGATTTAGATAATATTGTTTCATACATTGCAGTTCAGCTGGCAAATCCAACAGCTGCTTCTGATTTCCTTGACGAGGTTGATAAGTGTTATGCTCATCTAAGAAATAACCCTGTAATGTATCCTAAGTGTCAAGATAATCGATTGGAGAAGGAAGGTTATCGAAAGGCGGTTATAAAGAATTATATTCTTGTCTATAAAGTGGACGAAGCCGCAGAAAAGGTAGTTATTTTACGCTTCTTTTATGGAGCACAAGACTATAATAAATTAATATAGAAACATAATATAATCGAAAGCAACTCTTATCTAGGTTGCTTTTTTCTATGCTTTATATATAAATAACAATGCAGTTACCAAGGAAATACGAAATAAGAGATTTTTCAACTGAATCATTCTATAAAGATCGAGATAGATGGAAGAAGCAAATAATTAGGAACAACATACCAATGTAGAATAACCCCTGGCCAACGGCTAGGGGTAACACATTCCTATATAGGCACAGATAAATGGTCAATTTTTTGGGAGTTCAGTTCTCGTTTAAAGTCTTCGCAAACCTCGCTATACACGGATCTCTCCATCATGCTTATCATACATTATGCAACGGTGTCGTTACTAGGCACGTGCGCTTTTTCCCCGGCAAGTTTTGAAAATTTCTTCTCCTGTTTCGAGTAATTAGTTTTTTGTTGCTCAAGATAAAGTTTCATTTTTAAATGCCAATCCACCTTTTTTGTCGGCAACAATCTTCATGATTGAGGGTGTAGGCACCGCATTGTGTAATAGGTGAAGTTATTGCATACCTCCCTTAGGGGCGAATTCGTGATGTTTGCATCACGTATAACAGTCTATGCTAGATAGCATAACATGAACACGGCATGTGCCCAAAATATGATACGAAACCTGAATTCAACAAAGTATGGAAAGATGTATAAATCAAATGGCAAGTTTGATTTATCGTACGCAAAGTAGACATTTTACGCTGTAACCGATTGTTCGTGACCTCATACAGTAGCTTTACTTGTAAATCAAGACTAATTGGGGCGTAAATTCCCCAGAAACAAATGGATAAGACTTTCAGCCGTTTGGAAATAATATACGGGAAGCCGCAAAGGCAGAAGTTTGAAGTACATCTAAAAGTTACAGATGAAAATCCAAGATGGAGGATTTCGCATGAATAAGCGTTTAAAGATCAATATCCTTTTCTTCGCAGTAATATTGACATTAACTGCATGCACACCGGGAGCTACTCAAGGCCAACAAACACAAAAAGGTCAAGTAAACGTCGATCAACAGAAAAACAAAGCGTCAGAGCCTCCTTGGATCGCTTCTAAAAATACAACACGTATTAACAACAGTGATCCTTTTCAAACGGCCGTATTGGTGTCCAAAACGGTTTGGATGGCGACAAACGAAAAGAACCAGCCCGGTGGTGTTATTCTGGCCAACCCAGAAGATTGGCAATCCGCACTAGTAAGTGCAGATTTAATTCATCATCCGAATAATGGCCCCGTATTATTTGTGAATAAGAATAATGTGCCAGAGATTACGAAAAATGAATTAAAAAGGCTCAATCCTGTAGGATCGACTTTGAATAACGGAACACAAGTTATTTTGGTCGGAAATCTGGATCAAAATGTTGAGCAGGAAATCAAAGGAATGGGCTTTAAAACAGATTGGATTAAGGGTGAAGGTCCCGCAGCTATCGCTAAAACAGTAGATGATTATTATGCAAGAGTTTCACAGGGCTATCCACAATCTGTAATTATAGGCTCTCTGGATAGCCAAGAATATTCACTGCCAGCAATTAACTGGATTGCACACATGCCTGAGCCGCTACTGTATGTAACAAAGGATGAGATTCCAACGGATACAGTAGAAGCATTAAAGCTTAGAAATGGAAAGGCATCTATTTATTTATTGGGACCAAAGAGCATTATATCCGAAAATGTTGAAAAACAATTAGGACAGTACGGAAAAGTCGTTCGGATCTCTGGAAACGACCCTTATGAAAATGCCGTTGCATTTGCTAAATATAAAGACCCCGAGACCGGATTTGGATGGGGAATCACTTCACCGGGACATAACTTTTCGTTTATTAGTCTGAATACAGCATCATTGGCTCTCGCAGCAGCGCCTTTCTCACATCTGGGCAAACATGCTCCTATTCTTTGGACTGATAAGGAGAAGATGCCGGACACTGTCATGGATTACATGATGACGGTTCAACCCAAATATAAGAAATCTCCAACGGAAGGGCCGTATAACCATTCTTGGTTAGTCGGCGATGAACAATCGTTGAATAGGGCTGCACAAGGAGAAATTGACGATATGCTGGAGATCATTTCTTCCACAGGCGAAGGACATGGGCAACATGAGGGGAATTCTAAAAACGGCATGTCGGAAATGCCGGGTATGGGTCATTAGATGTTAAATAAAAGGACTTACTGCGATTGTCTTCATCGCGGGCGAGTTGAACAGGGAAAAGAGGAAAAGTCATGTTCCATTACACTGTTAAGACAGCAAAAACGCCTAAAGAAGCAATTTCAGCCCTTACTGAAAACCTAAAGGAAGAAAAATTCGGTGTCCTCTGGCAATTAGATATGCAGGAAAAACTTCATGAGAAAGGTGTTGATTTTGACAATACTTATCATATTCTTGAAGTATGCAATCCAAATGAAGCCAAACGTGTGCTTTCAGAAAATGCTTTGGTTGGTTATTTCCTCCCATGTAAGCTTGCCGTTTATGAAGAGAGCGGGAGTACCCGGATCGGCTTGCCGAAGCCTACGGCTTTAATCGGACTTGTAGAGAACGATGAACTGATGGCTATCGCTTCAGATATCGAGAAGCGGCTTATAGCCTGCGTGGAAAAAAGCCGTTAATCCGCGATATCCAAAGGACGTTGTGATTAACGCATCTGGTCTGAAAATATCATTAGCTATAAGGTACGTCTAGACACTGCCTCCGGTATGTGTCATTTTTCACTGAAATTTAGTGTTTTTGGTATGAGAAAAATGGACTTTAAAAAAAACTACTGTTCGAAAAAATAGTGACATAAGGGACGGATTAATGAACTGGATGATGGATGGTATGTTCGGAATGTGAATCGTCATGTTTATTGGAATGGCTTTGATTATTGCGGTATCCGGATTTATTGTCTATATCGTTATTAGAAAATTGCTTCAGCGCAAACACCCGAAATTGCGGATAATAATGATTGACAATTACCATAGGGGGGTATACTATAAATACAAGGAGGTGCAATTTAGTGGAAATCATACAAACTGGGGTTACAGATGTTCAAGAACATTGTTGTTCGAGTTTAGATGAACGGAAAAGTCATCATTCCAGTAAAACGAAAGCTGCACTAACAGCTCGATTAAATCGGATTGAAGGACAGGTCCGAGGTATAAAAGGGTTAATCGAAAAGGATACTTATTGTGATGATGTTTTGAATCAAATTGCCGCGGTTCAATCCGCTCTGAACGGCGTAGGAAAACTGTTATTGACCGAACATTTAAAAAGCTGTGTTGTGGAACGAATACAAGATGGTGAAGTCGAGGTTATTGAAGAACTATTGAAAACAATGAATACTTTAATGAAGTAAATTTCAAATAAAGGAGACCCGTAACATGCAAAATCAAACATTGAAAGTGGAAGGCATGTCTTGCAATCATTGTGTAAATTCTATTGAAGGAGCACTGCGAAATATTGGGGTAACCGCAAAAGTTGATCTAAAAAATGGTACAGTTCAGGTTCAGTATGATGAAAATAACGTTAATCTTGAGAAAATCAAACATGAAATTGAAGAGCAAGGCTATGATGTGGTTTGAAATTTAACGAAATAGTCACTCGAATCGAGTGACTATTTTCCATCATTTTTTTACTCAAAATTATACCCCCCATGGGTACATGAAAAGGTGACTACAGATGGAATCCAATCAAATAGAATTGAAGCAAAGTTCCCTGCAAATTACTGGTATGACCTGCGCCGCGTGTGCGAATCGTATTGAAAAAGGCTTGAATAAGTTGGAAGGGGTTAAAGAGGCCAATGTTAATTTCGCGATGGAGCGGGCGACGATAACGTACGATCCTACAGTAATGGATCTTTCAAAAATGGAACAAAGCATACAAAAACTGGGGTACGGGACGGCAAAGGAAACAATCGACCTGCAGCTTAGTGGTATGACGTGCGCAGCCTGTGCAAACAAGATTGAAAAATCGCTTAACAAGCTGCCGGGTGTTACGAATGCAACTGTCAACTTTGCGATGGAAACAGCTCATGTGGAATATAGCCCGACGGAAGTTACTGTCGCCGATATGCAGAACCAAGTAGAAAAACTAGGTTATAAAGCAATGCCAAAACAAGCTCAAAGTAATTTGGAGGAACATCGGTATCAAGAGATAATACATCAAAAGCGTAAGCTATTCATTTCAGTCCTATTAAGTTTGCCGTTGTTGTGGTCGATGGTTAGCCACTTTTCATTCACATCGTGGATCTGGATGCCTGAATTATTTATGAATCCGTGGTTCCAATTGGCACTTGCCACCCCAGTCCAGTTTTATATCGGAAAGCAGTTTTATGTGGGTGCCTTTAAGGCTTTACGTAACAAAAGCGCCAATATGGATGTGCTTATTGCACTAGGAACGTCTGCAGCCTATTTCTATAGTTTGTATTTATCGATTGTGTGGGCATCATCTGCGGATGCTGCACATCATGGACCGGATCTGTATTTTGAGACAAGCGCCGTATTGATTACATTGGTTGTTCTCGGAAAACTATTCGAATCTCAGGCGAAGGGACGAACGTCCGAAGCGATCAAAAAACTTATGGGCTTACAAGCCAAAACCGCGCTAGTCGTGCGCGATGGACAGGAACTGACCATTCCGGTTGAAGAAGTAGTGACCGGAGATATCGTACTTGTGAAGCCGGGTGAGAAAGTTCCCGTAGATGGAGAAGTGGTCGAGGGAACGTCATCCGTAGATGAATCGATGTTAACCGGAGAGAGTATTCCCGTAGAGAAAAACGTAGGCGACTTTGTCATTGGAGCGACCGTTAACAAGAACGGAAGATTGAGAGTAAAGGCAACAAAAGTCGGTAAGGAAACAGTGCTGGCTCAAATAATTAAAGTTGTGGAAGAAGCACAAGGTTCGAAAGCGCCGATCCAACGGGTAGCGGATCGTATTTCCGGCATCTTTGTACCGATTGTAGTCGCCATTGCGGTTTTAGCCTTTGGGGTTTGGTACTTCATTGTAACACCAGGCGATTTTGCCAGTGCATTGGAAAAATCGATAGCTATCCTTGTTATCGCTTGTCCGTGTGCGCTAGGTCTTGCAACGCCAACCTCAATTATGGCGGGCTCCGGTCGTGCAGCAGAGATGGGCGTTCTGTTCAAAGGCGGAGAACATTTGGAATCGACGCATAAAATCGAGGCGATCATCTTGGACAAAACCGGCACGATTACAAAAGGTGAGCCGGAATTGACCGATGTATGGGTCGATAATATGGAGGAATCGGATTTCCTGCGCCTAGTCGGTGCAGCTGAGAAGAGTTCGGAACACCCGCTTGCGGAGGCGATCGTGTCAGGTATTAAGGGGAGAGGTCTGGAACTTCCCGAAGCTAGCGAGTTTGAAGCCGTCCCGGGATACGGCATCCGCGCTGTTGTAGAAGGAAAGGTGATCTTGGCCGGTACCCGCCGTTTAATGGCCAAGTATGGCGTAACTGCGGAGCAGGCGTTCGATCAGATGTCGAAGTTAGAGCAGGAAGGGAAAACAGCGATGCTTATTGCGATCGATCAACAATATGCCGGAATAGTAGCCGTGGCTGATACGATTAAAGAGACTTCAAAAACGGCTGTTGATCGCCTCAAGCGGATGGGACTAGAAGTAATCATGATTACGGGGGACAACGAGCGGACGGCTCGGGCCATTGCATCGCAAGTCGGTATTGATAATGTGTTGGCCGAAGTGTTGCCAGAGGGAAAAGCGGAAGAGGTCAAGAAATTACAGTCGCAAGGCAAAAAGGTGGCGATGGTTGGCGACGGTATCAACGATGCTCCAGCCCTGGCACTGGCGGATATCGGGATGGCGATCGGTACTGGAACCGATGTAGCCATGGAAGCAGCTGATGTAACATTGATGCGTGGTGATTTAAATAGTATACCTGATGCGATATTTATGAGCCGTAAGACAATGCGGAACATTAGGCAGAATTTATTCTGGGCTCTTGCTTATAACTCCGCTGGAATCCCGATTGCGGCAATTGGCTTGTTGGCGCCATGGGTGGCTGGAGCGGCAATGGCGTTCAGTTCCGTTTCCGTAGTGTTAAATGCATTGAGATTGCAGAGAGTGAAAATTTAAGTTTGAACTAAGCTTCATATATACTGAAAAGGGAGAGTGAAAATCAAATGGCTTTTCAGAAATTTGCCGTAACACCTGGGTTTGGAGTGAGTGGTACAATATTTAAGCCTAACCAGCTTGCATTGCTAGGTTCCATCGTAGGGGAAGATGCCCAGATTGAAATGACGACATTCAAGCAGCTTTATGTGGCATTGCAAGAAGAACGTGTGCAAGAAGTGCAGAAACAATTGCAGGAAGCAGGCTTGGAGATTCACCCTGCAGGCTTTTATTCGAAAAGTTTAATTGCATGCAATTTTTGCAGAGGAGCAGAGGATGCAGGGTTGGATGTAGCCGAAACACTCGATAAGGCAATTGTCGGTCATCCAGTTCCCAGTCCATTGAAGATTGGTTATGCAGGTTGTGCGCTCGGTACGAGCGAGCCTTTACTAAAAGACATTGCTATCGTGAAAATGAAAGATAGATATGATCTCTATGTTGGTGGCGATGCCAAGGGTTTGAAGGCGCGGCTTGCGCAGTTGTTAGTACCTGGCCTTAGAGCAGAACAGCTTATTCCTGCAGTCACCCGATTGATTACAGACTTTCAGCAGAACGGAAAAAAGAAAGAGACCTACGCCAGATATGCGGAACGTATATCGCTGGAAAAATTACGAGAAGTTGCTGAAGCAGCTTAATATTTCAGAGGGGACTACTATATAGACGGCTGATAACAGACCGTCAATATTACTAAAGGATTTAACGCTGTTAATATCTAATTCTTTCCATTGATAAAGATTACTATGGAAAGAGTGTGGTTCCCATGGCGAGAACAAAAGCAATTCAATTTGAAGATAAGGCAGAGCGATTAACAGAAGTTCGAATTGCAATGAAAGCTACAGACGAAATTAGGTTATACGTGCGTTATCAGTGCATTTATTTATTTCTTTCCGGAGAACGCCGTGATCGAATTACGGAAATTCTAGATCTTAACATTGAGACTGTCGGAATCTATATTCGAGCTTACTGTTCTGAGGGTTTAGAGGGATTGCAGTTGGATCACTCACCTGGACGCCCGAGACGCTTAACGGATGAACAAGAACAAGAATTATGCCAAACGATCATTCATAAGCGCCCTGCTGAAGTTGGCTTTCCAGCCAATATGAATTGGAATTCAATAATGATCCGGCAGTGGATCGAGCAGCAATACCAGGTCAGTTATTCTGAACGCGGTACACGTGAGTTGCTTTATCGTTTAGGCTTTAGTTTCACTAGACCAACATATACACTGGCAAAGGCGGATCCCGAGCAACAAGAAGCATTCAAGGAATCCTTCGAAGGGTTAAAAAAAATTGCATCTGCACGAAATTGCTCGGATTCTGTTTGAAGATGAATGTATGATTCGGGATTATCAGGCGCTCGCTAATACTTGGTTTCCCAAAGGTCAACAAAAGCGTATACCGACCTACGGTCAGCATCGTGGTGCAAAGTTAATGGGCACCATTGATTATGAAACCGGTGAAATCTACGTTGAGGATCATGCACAGTACGATGCTGGGGTGTTTCTGTCGTTTCTTGAAAACATCATCGCAAAATATCCAGAGGGCAAGACCGTTATGATTCTGGATAATGCACGCATTCACCATGCCAAGTTGATTCAACCATTTCTAAACGAGCATGCAAACCAATTAGAACTTGTATTCCTCCCACCATACAGCCCTCAGCTTAACATTATTGAAGGGCTGTGGGGATGGATGAAAAAATCTGTTATCTACAATGTGTTTTTTGAAACCGTAGAAGAGATACGTTCTGCTGTAAATGGTTTCATTGAAGAAATCAGCAAGGAACCGATGAAAATTGTAGATAGACTTTGCATTAAACTTTAATGCCGTAAAGCTAATTTAAAGCGGTATCTTTATTGCCGTCTATATAGTGAAAGAACAGTATAAGGTTGGTGCTGAGCGGTATTTTAGGAAAATCCAATTTAGTTATATCTTATAATCGCTGTATAAATAAAGTAAATGGATGCCAAGGAAATAGTATAGCAGTCCGAAGTTATTTTAACTTTGTACTGCTATACTGTAATTCTTAGATAAAAACTAAAGCGATATGCATTTTCAAAATATTACAAAGGATATTTCAAGGATCTTAAGATCTTGACATTGCACTTTTTAATACACTACAATAAGTAGTGTATTTTTTCAATTCCGTTCATGAAAAGGAAAAGTTCAGTGAAAACATTCTATCATTTTTTTCTTCTATTCGTCTCGTTCATATTCGTTTTTCAAAATACGGTATATGAAACGAAAGATGATCAGCATTTTTCGCTCAACAGCGAAGCTGCTATCTTAATTGACGGAGCAACAGGCACCATATTGTATGAAAAAGAAAGTAATCGCTTAATGTATCCCGCAAGTATCACGAAAATCGTAACAGGGATAATAGCTATAGAAGAGGGCAATTTGGACGATATTGTAACCGTTAGCGAAACAGCTAGAAATGTTATTGGTACGAGAGTTTATTTACTTGAAGGGGAACAGGTTACATTATTAAAACTTGTCCAAGGACTGCTTATTAATTCAGGCAATGATGCGGGAACAGCGATTGCGGAATATTTTGATGGAAGTGAAGCCCAATTTGCAGAACGTATGAATCAATTTGTCAGGGATACGGTTGGAGTTAAGAACACAAATTTTCAAAACCCGCATGGGCTATTTGATGAAAAACATCAAACAACTGCTTATGATATGGCAATTATTACGCAATACGCGATGAAAAACCCGATATTTCGTTCCATCGTTGGAACAAAGGAAATGGAGTGGATCGGGAAAGGATGGGAAACAACACTCTATAATCATAACAAACTACTATGGCGATACGAAGGAACAACAGGTGTAAAAAACGGATATGTGAGTCAGTCCGGAAACACGTTGGTTGCCTCTGTCAAGAGAGGGAATTCAGAATGGATTGCCGTTACCTTGAAAGCCGATTCGTCAGAATTAGCTTACGGTGATATGGTAAAATTGTTCGACTATGGATTTGAACATTTTCAAACCAATAAGATTACTTTAAATCCCTCAGCATTTGAGTCTTATATCGACCGTTTTGTAATCCCGGAACAATTAATCTTTACAAGCGATAAAGACGAAAAATTTGATATCCAGATCGATGATTCTGCTTTCCTAATCGTTGTTTTGAACTTTGACGGAAAAAAAATATATTCAAAAGAATTGGAAATCAATAATAATAAAGAACTTAAACGAGATAATACGGAAGATCCTTCAATTGAAAAAAAGGCAGCATCATCCCCATTCAGCACCAGTATAACATTTATGTTTATGTTAATTCTTACGGTCGTTATTCTAATCTTAAGGAAAAAGAGAAAGCAAAAAAAATTATCTAAACAAATTTTCGAAAATTAGAGAAAAATCCAAATAAAAAAAGAGGGATAACTGAAAGGGGGACAACCGTCCCCCTATCTCAGTCAAGCTGCCATTTTTCTGCATTCTTCAGCGCATTTTCTGCAAAGTTCGGCGCAGTGTTGGCAGTGTTCGTCTTTAAACTTCGCACATTCCGCCGCACAAGCATCACAAATGCTTGCGCAGATATTACAGATTTGTTTGGCATAGGGACTGTTACGTGACATGAATTGAGATGAGATTGAGCAAATATCTGCACAATCCCGCAGCAACTGAATGCATTGAATTCTTGCCTGCACATCCGGTTCATTCAAACACGCGGTTAGGCAATGTTCACAAGCTTGTACGCAGGCATTACATGTGTCGATACAAGATTGGTGATGCTGTGCAGTATGCGTTGTGACTGGCATGGAATAACACTCCTCCTTATATCGTTGGTTACTTCTTGATGTATAATTCCCAAATGATACATCTATATTCGTGAGGGCAGAGAACCATCTTCCTTTCATTTAATTAATCCGGAAAGATATTATAAAAACATCACCCCTTGCTTGGTTTTAAGGTCATCACGATTTGACCAAACTGTTAATATTAACAGGATTACCTTATGAAGGGGAACTATGTCATTGAAGCGAAGCGATCGTAAAGATATAATGCTCCCCAAGGGTGAGACACGGAATCTAAAATCTAAGTTATACTAAGACTATGAAAAAGAGAACGAATTACACTGCCGAATTTAAGACGAAAGTTGTGCTGGAGATCCTGTCGGAAGAATCCACAGTGAACCAAATCGCTGCCAAATACGAGGTCAGTCCAGTGGTCCTGTCCCGTTGGAAAAAGGAGTTCTTGGAACGAGCTTCGGACGTGTTTAAGAAAGGACCTTCCGAATCCGAAAAAGAACTTGAACAAAGTAAAGAACATATCGCAGATTTGGAGCGTAAAGTCGGCCAGCTTACCTATGAGGTAGACTGGTTGAAAAAAAAATCTACAGAAATCCTCGGACCCGGCTGGAAGAAGAAACCACGTTGATTTTCAGGAGTCCCACATTACAATTAGTCGGCAGGCTGACTTGTTGAGCGTCAATCGAAGCAGCGTGTACCGTCAGCCGCCCAAGGAGAACACGATCTCCGATGAGGATCTGTTTATCATGCGGAGGATTGATGAACTGCACACAGACCATCCTACCTGGGGTTACAGGACGATTACGAAGGTCATTCGCCGCGATGACAAGCGATGCGTCAATCGCAAGAAGATCCGCAGGTTGATGCGTGAGATGGGTGTTTATACGATCTATCCCAAACCGAATCTAAGCAAGCGGTATCATGCTCAATATATTCGTCCCTACCTATTGAGGAAGCTGAATATCTCTCGTCCAAATCAAGTCTGGGGAGTCGACATTACCTATCTCCGGATGCAAAAGGGCTTCATGTATCTCTTTGTCATCATAGATTGGTACAGCCGGCGTATTATCGATTATGAGCTGTCCAACACCTTGGAGAAGACCTTTGTCATGAACTGCCTGAAACGGGCACTGGCAAGCGGCAAGCCTGAAATCATCAACAGCGATCAAGGTAGTCATTTCACCAATCCCGATTACTTGGAACTTCTAGATAGCGCCGAAGTGAAGGTCTCGATGGATGGCAAAGGTCAAGCGCTCGATAATGTGAGAACAGAACGATTTTTCAGAACGCTGAAGTATGACTTGATTTACATTCATGAATTCGATACGCCGCGACAACTGAGAAAGGCCATTCACGGCTATATGCACGAATACAACACCTACAGACCTCATTCATCCATTGATGATCTTTGCCCCGACGATGTGTACTACGGTAGAACTCTTTTGAGTGCTGCCTAAATGCCAATATACGAAAGGAGAATTAACTTAGAAATCGTCTTTTCGTGTCTTGACAATGGGGAGCATTATAAGATATGCTGATTACATTTTCATCGGCTTTTGCTTTTTTAGTATATGAAGTATTCCTCTCCCGTTTTTTTTCGGTGATACTGGATTATAACTTCGTCTTTTTAACGATTTCCCTGGCAACATTAGGAATCGGTCTTGGCGGGTTTTTAGCCTACAAATCTTCAGGATTCGTCTTTAGAAACCGCAATGAATGGTTAGGGCTATTTGCTATCCTGTTGATTATTTCAGTTTTAACAATATATGTGCTTCCTTATCAGAATATATGGTTCTATTCGGCTGTAGCACTTTTACCTTTTTTCGCGGGTGGTTCGTTGCTTGCCGCAATCATGCAGGGGCAACGTGAAAATATTCGGACGATATATTTTTTCGATTTAGCCGGTGCCGGAATTGGTGCGGTATTTTCTATATGGTTAATGGATGTACTAGGTCCGATCGAAATGGTCAGTCTAATATCAGCGGCGCTAGTGTTCATTAGTTTTGTTTGCAGCGTCAAAACCGCTGCAAACCCATTAAAATATATATATATAACGGGTCTTGCTATCTTGATTTTCAACTTAGTTCAACCTTTTACTAACTTTCTTCCATTTCGTGCTTACCAAACGAGCCCGGCAAATTTGTTTTTAGGTGAAAAAGACACTCACATTGTTTATTCGGATTGGAATTCATTTTCTCGCACAGATGTATACGACGCGGGAGATGGGCAATTGTTATATATCACGATCGATGGCGGAGCAGTATCGCCAATTTCGAAATATACAGGCGATTTGCAGCAGGTCGATTATTTGCGATGGACAACGAGTTTTCTTGCTTTTCAAGATGTTACAAAAGAACGGGTCTTAATTATTGGTGCTGGCGGGGGACAAGAAGTCCTGACTGCAAAAATGGCCGGTTTTGAGCAGATTGAGGCAGTCGATATCAATCCAGGAAGTTTTCGGGCTGTTGAGGCAATGTCATCTTTTTCAGGCAATGTATTTAAACAGCCTGGCGTTAGGGAAATTGTATCCGATGGCCGTAACTATATCCGGCAAACCCAAAATCAGTATGACTTAATTTACTTATCGTTGGTAAAAAAGGAGTCAGAAAACGCTTTGGGTATGACCTTAACAGAAAACTATATGTTTACAGTTGAAGCGGTAGGAGAATATCTAAAGAAGTTAAAGCCGGGCGGAAGACTTGCCTTTCTGCTTCATAACGAAATGGAATTGGCGAAGGTTATGACTGCTGTTGAAAAATCCCTTGAAAGCGAAGGGGTTACCAACAATCGAATAAGTGATCACATTGCAGTGATTGGTACGTTTCAGCATCTTGGACACGAGGTTTGGGGTATGGGGGGAAGCGTGATAACACGGCCTCTGTTGATCATTAACAAGCGGCCGATTTCGTTAATGTTAGCCAACCGTTTAAAATCGGAAACGGAGAGCATACAGCAAATTCCGATTCACATTCCTCATGTAAATGATCAATACTCTTCGTTAAGTAAGTTATTAGCCGATCAGAAAGTCAACTTGGCTGCGAATAGCGACGATATGCCGTTCTTTTATAACAAAACAGGAAAAATCCCCTATTCGTTTATTTGGATCGTAGTTCTGACATTTTTGTTCGTATTTGTCTTTGCTAGAATAACGAAAAACGGATACGGAGGGACCGCCTATTTTTCAGGTATTGCCATCGGTTTTATTATCATTGAAACAACGCTTGTGCAACGGCTTATTTTACCGTTAGGCCATCCTACGTTGTCTTTTGTATTGGTTCTGGGTATTTTACTGATTGCCGGTGGAATCGGGAGTTTGTTATCCGGGATATGGTTCAATGGACAAACGAAACGATTTGTCCCTTTACTGATAATAACAATTCTTGCGATAGGAGTGAATTCGGGAATTACTTGGTACAATGAGCAAATGTTTTATTTGCCTTTGATTTATCGAATAGCAGTTGCAGCGATATTGTTATTCCCGCTGGGCTTTTTTATGGGTATGCCCTTTCCTTATGGTTTAACTCAAGTTTCGGAACGGCAGACGGCGGTAAGTTGGGCGATAAACGGATTGATGACAGTAGCCGGTTCCCTTCTTTCCGTAATGATTTCCATGACAATGGGATTTACCGTTGCAATGATGATCGGGGCCGCTGTTTACGGATTGCTATACATTGTGCATCCGAAATTGGTTTATAAATAAGTGAGAACAGGTAGTTACAATTATCCAAATATATACTACAATATGTAGTGTATTAAATTTTTAAATTTATTATGAGTGGTTGTACAACGGGAGAGGCAGAAAGTATGTTGAAAACTCTGAAGTACATATTTGCAACAATATTAGTCATCGGCCTTGTTATGACAAGCGCGTTCTTTACGTTGTTATTGTATTTAAAGATAACTGATCAGGAGTTTTTGATAGGTTCTAATCCCGATGACATGCGACAATCCGTCGCTATCTTAACTGAAAATAAAGATGATTATAATGAAAGTGATAATGTTGATCAGAAAAAAGAAAAGCTCGAATCGGCCTTTATTGACGCACCTGTCGTTCTTCAGTTACCCGAACTTTATAACGGATGTGAAATTGCAACATTAACGATGATGTTCAATTTTTACGGCATCGATAAAAGTAAAATGGATTTGCTTCCCGAACTAAAACAGGATCCTACGCCTATTGAGTATAATAAAGACGGAAGCATCCGCTATTGGGGAAACCCGAATTTAGGTTTTGTAGGAGATATAACAGGCAAGAAAAAAGGATACGGTATTTATCACACGGCATTATTTGAATTACTTATCAAATATATTCCAACCGGAATTGATTTTACCGGAAAAGACTTTGATGAACTGGAGCAACAAGTATCTGACGGTTTTCCGGTTCTGGTTTGGACAACCGTTTCATACACGAAGCCGTCTGAAAAGCAATGGATGGTGTGGGATTCCCCACTTGGGCCGATCCGGACGACGTTTCAAGAGCATACGGTGCTCTTGGTCGGTTACGACAATGATCATGTGTTTATAAACGACCCGCGAAAAAATCAAAAAGGAATTAAAGTCGATAAGAAACAATTTATTGAGAGTTGGGAAGCCTTAGGAAAACAGGCGCTATCCTACAGAGTAGATTAATTGCGAGGATGATAGGGTATGAAGAGCATTTTAATAGTCGATGATGAGGAAAAAATCCGCGATGTCATTAGTTCTTATTTGGTAAAGGAGGGGTACAACGTCGTTGAGGCGGGAACGGGTATAGAAGCCTTATCGTTTATCGAATCAACGGCAATCGACTTGGTCATACTGGATTTGATGCTTCCGGATATTCCTGGAGAAGAAGTATGCCAAAAAATTCGTCAGCAAAGCTCCGTTCCCATTCTTATGCTTACCGCAAAGGTTTCAGAAAATAATCGGATACAAGGTCTTTCGCTTGGTGCAGATGATTATTTGATTAAGCCTTTTGATGTTCGAGAGTTGGTTGCCAGGGTTAGGGCAATCCTTCGACGTTCCGATGATAGTTATTTACTTGCTGATCGCGTCTCTTTTAACGATGGCGAGCTTATTATCGATGTTTTACGCCATGAGGTATATTTAAATGGAGCTCCGATTGTGTTAACTCCGAACGAATATAAACTGCTGATGGTTTTAGCCCGACATCCTCAAAGACATTTTACAAGAGAAGAATTGGTGGAAAAAGTGTATGGTTTTGATTATGCGGGGGATGTTCGGTCCATTGATCAGCATGTTAAAAATTTACGTCAAAAAATTGAGCCGGATCCTAAAAAACCGGAATATATCGTTACCCTTTACGGTGTTGGGTATCGCTTTATGGGTGGTACTAGATGAGAAAAACCGGATTGCGTGCCCGCCTTTCCTTCATTTTTATTTTTACGGTGGCAGCCATACTCGTATTCGTTAGTATAAGTCTTATATTTGAGACGCATTATCACTTCTTGATGTATCAGAACCAGTCGATGGGAATGACTCACGATTTTTCTCAGCTTATTTATCATTTAGAACAAGCATTGATTCAATCCATCGTTTGGACATTTTTGGTAGCGCTTCTTTTGACCATCGGTATTAGCTTATATATAGCGAAACGAGTATCTGCGCCGCTGATCACAATGAAACATGTTGCGGAAAAAATGACACATGGACATTTAGAATCAAGGTCAAACATTAAAGGAAATGACGAGTTGGCGGATCTGGGAGCCTCATTAAATCAACTTGCAGAACAATTGCAAAATCAGGAACATTTGCGCAAAATAATGACTCAAGATATTGCACATGAATTGCGTACTCCGCTTGCAACGTTAAAAAGTCACATGCAAGCATTCCAAGATGGAGTTTGGCAACCGACACCGTCGCGGATTCAAGCCTGTTATGAAGAAATCGAGCGATTAATTCGTTTGGTTGCAGATTTGGAGCAACTCACACATATAGAATCCTCCCAATTTCGATTATCTTTGAAACAAGAAGACATAAGTAAGTTGATCCAACATGGAGTAAGCGTGGTATCAGCTGCCTACATGCAAAAAAATGTTCAACTCATAGTCAAAAGTGCTCCCTCAATCATCATACAGGTTGACAAGGAACGTCTTATTCAAGTTCTTGTTAATCTGTTAAGCAATGCTTTGGAATTTACCCCGGAAAATAGATATGTGGAAATAAAAGCGACGGATAAGGGGGAAAGTGTTCTTATCACTGTGAGTGATACTGGATCAGGTATTTCGCCTAAAGATTTGCCATATGTTTTCGAACGGTTTTATCGGGGGGACAAATCGCGAAATCGAAAATCCGGGGGTGGAGGTATTGGTCTTACAATCGTAAAAAAAATAGTCGAAGCCCACCATGGATCGGTATGGATTGAAAGCAACCATGGAACTATTGTTTATATTCAACTTCCTAAAAATTTGGATTAGTAACTGAAGGAGAAGAGATAAATATGGCCAGTAAGAAAAAAGGATCTTCGTTGAGTATAGGGTGGGTATTTTCGATCGTTATGATTGGAATTTTAGGCGTGGCTGTCTGGGGAATCATAAATAGGACAAGCTCAGCGGACGAGTTAAAACCCGGCTCGGCAACGCATCCTCATGTCTTTAGCTATTCTGCAGATGAATCAACTGTCTGGTTAGGAACGCATACAGGTGTTTATGAATATAACAACGGGAAATGGTTACGCACATTACAACCTTTGCAAAGTAACGACGTAATGGGACTGGAAATCGATCCAACAAATCCGGAAAAAATGATAGTTTCCGGTCATGGTTTTGTTAAGCGATCATTAGACGGTGGAAAGACTTGGGATGTGGCCGAAGACGGGCTGCCGAATAAACAAAAACCAAATGAACCGGATGCGCACCTTTTGGCCATGGATACAAATAACCCTGAGCATCTTTATACAATGCTTGCTGGTCCAGGAGACAATCTGTATGAATCCAACAACGGTGGGAATACCTGGACGAAGGTAGGTGTTATTCCTCAAGCTGCATATTCTATAGCAATTGCACCCGGTCAATCTTCATCCATTATTGCCGGCACAGAAAGCGGGCTGTACCGTTACGATATAATGGATAACAATATAAAAGAGACGAAGATCGGTAATGAGCCGACATTTCAAATTTTTATTACGCCAACCGGGGAAATCATTACTATGAATGAAAGCGGAGTTCAAAGATCGAACGACTTAACAACTTGGAAGCCAATGCTAGTCGATTTGAATGGAGAAATGCCGCTTGGGATCAAAGGTTCGAAGAAAGACGCCAACCGTCTGTTAATTGTGACTGAAAGGTATTCGGTATTTGAAAGTAAAGACGGTGGTGAGAGCTGGGTGAAAACAAAATAACAACCTGCAAAAAACAGCCTGATTTTACGCTAATTTAAGGCGTAAGATCAGGCCATTTAAGGTTATTCAGGCTTATTGCCGGCATTCGGATCAGGTACAAAATCGCTCTTATAGTCGGTATATCGCAAATGCGTAACCATACCTGCTGCAGCATGGTGAAGTTCGTGACAGTGGAACATCCAGTCTCCTGGATTATCCGCAACAAAAGCCACTTCGTATTCTTCTCCTGGTTTCAAATTAAGTGTGTCTTTCACGATGGGTGAGCCTTCTATAGGCTTACCGTTCTTGCTAAGAACTTGGAAGAAATGACCATGAAGGTGCATGGGATGATCGTCGGTCTTGGAATTATTGACTAATCGGACTTTGACGAGGTCTCCCTTTTTGACTTTGATTTTCTCAGTGTCGGGATATGTTTTTCCATTAATCGTATAGACCTGCTGTCCACTCTGTTGATCCGTATTCAGATCCATCGTGTACTCTAAATCATATTTTTGGTCCAATGTGAACACTGAATTTGATGATTGCCCATAACGTGTCAAATCAAGGATTGGCAGCGCGGCAGTTTCGTTTGGCTTGTCTGTATCTGCGTTTGCGCCTTCGTAGGCAATGATGGCCTTCATGCCTTTCACACGCGGATCATCTCCGTGATCTTCGATATACCATTGCCCGGGGTTGTTCGCTTCAAATTCGAGATCGTAGCGTTCTCCCGGAGCAATCGAAATGACCTGATCATTGATAGAAGCAGGATTGTTGATCGGTTGTCCGTCAGTAGAGACGACTTTAAATTCGTGCCCATGTAAATGGATATTATGCGAAAGTAATCCAGCGTTAACGAGTCGAATGCGAACTTTTTCGCCCTTTTTCACTATAAGTTTATCAATCGAGTCTCCCGACTTCCCATTGATTGAATATATATCGTACATACTCATATCATGACCTTCAGCCGAAGAACCGTGAGCATCATCACTCATATTTCCATGGTCAATGTTATTTTCACTCGATGCCTGGTCTTTTGAAGAATCCATATTCATGTTGCTATGATCCATCGATGACATATCCATGTTCATGCTGCTATTGTCCATTGATGACATGTCCATATCGCCCATGCTCATCCATTCATCTAAAACTAACGTATAATCCCGATCCACTTTCTCATCTGTTCCTTCAACAATAAACGCACCGTAGAGGCCCTTATCCACTTGATTAGCACCGTCTTGATGAGAATGGTACCAGTAAGTGCCGGGAACAGTAGCTTTAAATTCATAGACAAATGACTTCCCAGGTTGTACAGCATTTTGAGTTACACCCGGAATGCCGTCCATTTCGTTGGGAACAGGTAAACCATGCCAATGTATCGTAGTGGGTTCAGGCAAATCGTTTTTTAATGTGATTTTGACGGTGTCGCCTTGTTTAACACGAAATTCGGGGCCTGGCACAGAGTTATTAAATGTCCATACAGGCAACGTTTTTCCAGGAGTGATTTCTAAATTGCTTGTTTTTGCGGTAAGCGTAAATTCCTTCCCCTTTAAGGTTGTCATCTTTGATGTTTTATCTTGTGTATTTACATTAGACTGATTGCTGCTATCCGTATTGGTCATACCGGATTGATTCATGTTCGAGTGATCCATTCCTTCCATCGAATCCTTCGAATCAAAGCAGGCTGTAAGCAAAACAGCAAATATTGCAAAAACGAATACTAATTTAAAACTTGTACCAATCTTCATAATGCTTCCTCCCTATCCTCAATACTTTTGTCTATAACATTTATCACAAACTAATCATAATGCATGATTATGTAGAACTTATGTAGGGAGGCCGGATTCATTTTTGACCGATTTGTGAGCGATTGACACAGTGTATTTAATAGACTACAATTTGTAGTGTGGGGGGGGTGCAGAAAATGACAAATGTGAAGAAGTTTAATGTGAATGAAGAAGGATTAAATCGTTTTTTCGGCCCACTCGAAGCCAAGATTATGAACATATTGTGGTTGTCCGATGGTATGAGTATCAAGGATGTGCAGTCAATTTTAAATCAGGAAAGTCCTATTTCGTTTAACACAGTGATGACCGTAATGAATCGATTGCTGGAAAAAGGGCACCTTAGTAAAGATACACGTGGAAAAGGCAGGAATAGGGTGACAGTTTTCGAACCTGTGCAAACGAAAGAACAATTTCTGCACGTACAAACTAAGGCGGTTACAGATGGCCTCATTCAAGAATTTGGTGATCTTGTTGTGGGACACATGATTGATGCGTTGGAGGATGCCGACTCTGAATTGATCAATAAATTATCGGATAAATTAAATCAACTGAAAAGCAGGAAAGATTTATGAATCCTGTATTCCGAATAAATTTCATTTTCGGTTCCTTGTTACTCGTCGGTGTTATGATTTTAGTACAAATGGGCCTATATATAGCGCATCAACTATGGGATGTTCGCCTTCCCTGGAACTTTTTCCAATATTGTATAAGTGCATTAAAGGAAGAAACCGTAGCCCATAATGTCACAAAATTTTTGATCAACGTGATCATTTTATATACGTTTGGGAAAATGATCTGGCGTCTTTACAAGCAATTACGTTTAACCCAAAAATGGCTCAGGGTGTTTCATAGCAAGAAACATACGAAACTTACCAAACAACTGAATGATAAGTATAAAAAGTGGGGGACAGAGTTCATTGTTGTTAATGATGAGAAGTTTATTGCTCTAACAATAGGATTCTTCCAGCCCCGAATTATTGTTTCAACCGGAGTATTGAGCATGTTTTCTAATCATGAAGTAGAAGCCATTCTGCTTCATGAGTGGTACCACTGCCGGAATCGTGACCCATTGAAAATGTTCCTGTTAGCTTTGATCCTTGACGGGTTAGGGTATATACCGACGATGAAGGCGATGGTACGTGATTTTAAGACCTGGAAGGAATTGCTTGCCGACCGATTCGCCATTAAGCAAATGGGGACGGAGTATTATTTAGGCAATGTTCTGCTAAAGCTATCAAAAGTAGGCAAGATTCAGCACTCTACTGCAGTTGCTTACTTTGCAGAAAATGCAATCAATTATCGAATTATGCAAGTTCTTGAACCGAAACAGCGGATCCATGTTCCCATGTCTGACTTTAAACCGTTGTTACTGACCCTATCTCTTATATTTATTATGAGTAGCATTATTTTAGGTGGGTGTTCGTAAGCCCGCCCTTTTCAAACAATTTACACTACAATCAGTAGTGTAAAAATGGAGGTAACCTTTTTGAATGCTGCAGATTTAAGCATTTGGCTTGTATTTGGCGCAGGTCTTTTATCATTTATTTCGCCCTGCTGTCTTCCATTGTATCCTTCTTATCTATCATACATTACAGGTATTTCTGTAAAAGATTTGCAAGAAGGTAAAGGAATGCTCCACCGGCAAGCGATGATGCATACGGTGTTTTTTATGATCGGTTTCTCAATTATTTTTATTGCTCTCGGTATCTCAGTTAGTTTCATAGGAAACTTATTTACTGATTATCAAGACCTGATACGCAAACTTGGAGGTATTATGGTCGCTGTTATGGGTCTGGTTATGCTTGGAGTTTTTACACCCAAGTTCTTAATGAAAGACGCGAGAGTTACTTTCAAGAACAAGCCAGTTGGTTATTTTGGTTCCGTACTTGTCGGGATAACGTATGCGGCGGGTTGGACACCCTGCGTCGGACCAATTTTGTCGGCGGTGATTATGCTTGGAGTGGCCAATCCGAATCAGGCAATTATCTATACCGTTGCTTACACAATTGGTTTTGCTATTCCGTTTTTCGTGATGGCATTCTTTATCGGACGATTAAAATCGATACTTAAATATTCAGGCATCTTGATGAAAATTGGTGGGGCCTTGATGGTATTGACCGGAATTCTGTTGTATACGGACCAAATGACAAAAATTACGATTTTCTTGATTCAGTTATTCGGTGGATTTACAGGATTTTAAAAGGAAGTAGTATGCTGGAAAATATAACTTTTTGAATATGGTAATGGAGAGAAGGAAAAGGATGAAAAAACAATGGATAGTGCTAGCGACTATTGTTGTTCTCACCGTTGCGGCTGTTTATCAATCGCCATCACCAAATAATAAGGAAGAACTGCCCAAAGTAGGGTATCGAGCCCCGCAGATTTCACTAACTGGACTTGATGGGAAGGCGTATTCTTTTGATGACTTGAATGGCAAACCCGTTGTTATTAACTTTTGGGCATCATGGTGCGGCCCATGCAGGATTGAGGCGCCCGATTTGGTGAGACTGTATGAAAAATATAATGAACAGATCGAGATTTATGCAGTAAACGTTACTGTCGGCGACAGTATTGATGGAGCAAAAGCTTTTGTGGAGGAATACGGTTTTGATTTCCCCGTTTTACTGGATCCGGAAGGAACAGTGTCTGGGCGATATCAGATCAGGCCAATTCCAACAACCTTTTTTGTAAATGGGAAAGGCGTCATTGTGGATCAGGTAATCGGAGTTGTAGATTCCCGAGATTTGGAAAGTAAATTTAAGCGACTTATTCGTTAGGGGGCAAAGGGTTATGCCGGAAATACTGCAATTTGGACCCTTTATGATTAAATTGAACTGGCTGCTGATGGGGTTTTCAGGAATGGTTGGCTACTATGTACTGCAAAAGCTAATCAAAAACTCCCCTTTCTATGATAGTCCAATTCTTGATAAGCTTTTCAATAGTTTTATTATCGTATTCTTCGTCTGGAAATTCAGCCCCTTGCTTTTCTCGCCGTCTATTTTATGGAGTAACCCGTATCGATTAATTACTATGATTGGTTCTTCAACGGGATTATGGATAGGAGTTACGGTTGCCGTATTTTACATGACCATAAGTATACGGCGATTGAAAGTTCCGGCTTTTTTTATTGGTGACCTGCTTGCTATTGGAACCATCACGTCAGTCCTCGTATACAGTTTGATTGGATGGCAATACGGTTCGGCTACTTCGTTGCCTTGGGGAATTTCGATTGAAAGCCCTCAGTTTAAATATCATCCTATCAATGTTTACATGCTGTTTATTACAGTTCCCATGCTCATTTACTTGTGGAGACAACGGTCGAAGGTCGGTTCGGGAAACATAGTTGTTCTGTTTTTAACTTATTTTGGTGCAGGCTTGATGCTAGTGTCGTTATTTAAGCCGAAAGCACTTTTTCTACTAGGGTTATCTGGACAACAAATCGTGTATTTGTTGATGATGGCAGCGGGATTTATATCTTCCATGTTCTTAAACAGATTGAAACATCATGAACAGACATCAATAAGCGAAAGGGATGAAGATCAACATGATGCCGCGTGGGTATTATCTTCTGATCCAGGAAATGCTGTTGCTGACCAAATCCGATCTGAAAATTCGAGCAAAGAGAACAGGACAATATTTTCAGATTAAACAAGATGCATTAACGTTTATACAAACAGAATGGTTTGAAGCGCTCTGCTTTGCGGTGGATTTAGACCCGGATGCGGTAAGGGACTGTTTTTTTGGGCGAACGCCTAATTTGCAAAACAATTATAGGGCAAGGTAGGGTATAGGATGAGAGTGATTCTTTTTTCGATTGGCGATTTCCAAGTGCGATCATATGGATTGGTCGTTGCTTTAGCCATCATGTTGGCCATGGGTGTGGCGTATTATTTAGCAAAAGGGACAACATATCGCAAACATATTCCAAACATGATGTTTTATGTAATAATCGGAGCAATCTTGGTTGCGAGAATTTGGCATGTGTTCTTCTTCCAATGGGACTATTACTCCAAACATTTAGTGGAGATACCTGCTATTTGGAACGGAGGTATTGCCATTCAAGGAGCGCTAGTAGGTGGATTTATCGCTGCGGCGATTTACGCCCGAGTGGCTCGGATTTCATTTTGGGAGATGGCGGACACGATGGCGCCAGCTATTATATTTGGCCAGGCTATCGGTCGTATCGCTTGCTTTTTAAATGGAGATGCGTATGGATCACCTACAGGCTCAAGTTTTGGCATCGTTTATCCGGAAGGCACAATGGCATATGCCGAATACGGTCCGCAACCACTTTGGCCAGCCGAGATATGGGAAGGTCAGTGGGATTTCATTGTATTTGCGATTTTATTGATCATGAAAAATAAAACATGGCCTAAAGGGTTTTTGTTCTTATCTTATAACATCTTGTATGCGATCGGAAGGTTTATGCTGGAGTTTTTAAGAGGTGACTCTCCTAGATATCTTTTTAATTGGACAGCAGGACAATGGACGAGTGTAGTTGTGATTGTAATTAGTCTGGTAATCATGATGATCTTCACTTTAAGACAGAAACGAAAAGACCCCGAAGATCTTTCGCCCAAGTTAGAACAAATTCATTAAAAGGAGGGTCGCTTGTGATAAGAAATAAGTGGTTTGTCTTACTTGTATTGATTGTAGTTATGTTAGGAGCGGCCTCCATCAAGTTTTTAACAACGAACAAGTCCCTAGAAACTATACCTGAACTGCAAATCGTGGATACTAAGATGCTCACGAATATGATAAACAGTAAAAAAGATATGGTCATTGTCGATTTAAGGGAACCCGAATTATTTTCCAATAGTAGAGTACCCAACTCGATAAACATTCCTTTTGAGGAGATTCAGTTGAGGTATACTGAACTGCCTAAGGATAAGGAAATTGTCTTTGTGTGTCATACCGGTCGTATGGGAGTGGAAAGTGGGAACCTTTTGTTAGAGAATGGTTATAACCAGGTTTATAATCTTGACGGCGGTATGGCTAAATGGACGGGGGACCTCGAGAAGTAACTATCCGTTAAAATACGAGCACGTTAAGAAGGAGGACTAGCGGTTGAAAAACATTTATAAAGCAATTCTAATCCTTCTCATTGCCTCAGTCCTTGGTTCTTGTTCAATGATGGGAATGATGAATCGATCAGAACCCACAAGTGAAAAAAGACAACGGAAAGAAGTGGATATTAATCAGTTTTCAATACTTCCAATCGATGATACCTTTTATACAAGGCCTCAAATCGAAGGCGATAAGATCACATATAATATCGTTGCACAAAAAACGAAACAAGAGGTCTCGTCGGGAATAAAACTAAACCTTTATTCCTATAACGGAACAGTACCCGGCCAAGAAATCCGTGTAAAAGTGGGGCAGCAGGTAGAAGTCAATTTGAAGAATGAGCTGGATCAGCCCGTAACCATCCACTGGCATGGATATCCTGTTCCGGTAGATATGGATGGAGTACCCGGGGTAACACAGAACGCAGTGAAACCTGGAGAGAGTTTTCAGTATTCATTTACAGCAACCGTTCCAGGCACCTATTGGTATCATTCCCATTACAAAAGTGCCGAGCAAGTGGATCTTGGGTTATATGGTGCACTGATCGTGGAGGGCGACCGGCAAACGGAGTTGGACCGAGATTATACGTTTATCCTGGATGAGATGAATAGTAAGGGAAAAGCAGGACCAAAGGGTATGATGGGAAGCTCCAATGATGATCTTTTCACTGTAAATGGCAAGTCTGGTGATTTGATTTCTGCGTACGAAATTCAAACGGGTGAGAATGTGCGGTTACGTTTTATAAATGCAGGATATATAACCCATTATATGAACTTGGGTTCGATCGAATATAGAGTCGTGGCGGTTGATGGGCAGGCAGTAATGGATCCGCAAATAATCCAAAATAAGCTTTTGCCCGTTGGACCAGGGGAAAGATACGATGTGGAATTTACTGCGCCCGATAGCAGCTTTTTTATAAGAGAGATGATAAATACGCCTGCTGCAGATGGATTAATCATTCCATTAATTAATAGAACATCCAAGAAAACATTGGATGAAACGGAGTATGACGGAATCTTTACATTGATTGGATCCGGGATTGCAACAGAATATGCATCTCTTGCATCAAATAAATATGATCAAGAATACAAGATGGTGCTGTCGCATGGAATGAAAGGAATGGGGATGATCTATACAATTAATGGAAGGACATATCCTGATATCGATCCGCTTGATGTGAAGAGAGGGGATATTATTAAAGTAACATTAGAAAGCAAAGATATGATGTTCGATCATCCTATGCATTTGCATGGACACTTTTTTCAAGTATTAAGTAAGGATGGCTCACCGGTTGAAGACGGGGCGATCTTCAAAGATACACTTGTTGTAAAACCGGGCGAGAAGTATGAGTTGGCTTTCATTGCAAATAATCCCGGAGAGTGGATGTTTCATTGCCACGATCTCAACCATGCGAGTTCTGGGATGATGACATCAGTACTTTATGACGGGTATGCAATTCCGAGCCATATTGATCAATCGCAGCCGAGCGAGTAAGATTAGCGTGTTTCTACGGACATTAAGGAGTGGTCATCATTGAACGAATGTTGCCAATCATCATCGTTGGAAAAGTCGAATCTTAATTATTGCCCTATTTGTCAGCAAAAGGGCAAGAACGTTCCTCTTATTACACTCAAAGCAATGCTTATACCAAAAGCCTTAGACACCATAGACAGTGAATTGATATACACATTCTGCTCAAATTCCTCATGTGAAGTAGTTTATTTCAGCAATGATCAAACTTACGTTTCAGACGACCTCAAAATATCTGTATTTCAGAAAAACAAGGCTTTGAATGTGCCGGTTTGCTACTGTTTTGGATGGACGAGAAAACGCCTAACGGAAGCAACTCTAAAAAACCAACGCCCCATAGAACATATACGCATGCAGGTACAAGCCAAGCGTTGTGGCTGTGAAGTTAATAACCCGCAAGGGTCTTGTTGTTTGGGTAATGTAACCTCATTTATACGCAGCATTAACACGGATAAAAATCCTACGTCTTAATATCAATATTGTTCTATAATGGATGAACACGAACGGCAGAGATCATTCCAGCCTCCTGATGGCCAGGCAATGTACACACTGCTCGGTATTCACCTGTTTCTCCAGAGTGGAGATTACACTGCTTCTTTGCCCTGGTTTTGCATGGACATGAATATCAGTTCCGACAATTTCAAAGTCATGTTCAACATTTCCTGCGTTATACAAAATAATCTTTATTTTTTCGTTCGCATTCATGTGGATTGTGGATGGGGAAAATGAAAATTCATTCGCTATTATTGCGAGTTCATTTTTGGATAGGTCTGGTAAATTCTTCTCTAGTTGGTGTTCATGCGTAGCGTTAGGATCAGCTGTATTATTGTATTGTTTACCGTAGTAGTTATTGTGTAAATCACTCCCTACACCCAAAATAATTATGATTGCAAACAAAACGATTACGGCAAACACATAATACTAATAGGGATTCCAGAAACTGTCCCGATGATTCCCCCGATTAACATACTAATTATTGTTGCATGAAAGATTTCACCCGGGAGCCATATAACGAGCAGCGTCCCTACGCCTAAACCGATTGTCATTCCCTGCACCATTGCAGCCATCATACCGGCCATACAGGATAAACGATGGCGGAAAACGATAATGAATCGAAGAATCCATATGGTTAAAACGGAATAAATGCCCAGGAAAAAGAAAGTGTTCGTCATTTTTTGCCCTCCAGTAAATGATAGCTTGTATATTAAAAATATGTATGGAATGTCCTAAATATTAATGTGGAAAAAACTTGATTTCAACAACTTCTACGAGAGCGTAAAATATCTTGTGTAAATAGATAAATAGCAAAAAGGAAGACCTTTCTTGTAGAATTAAGTCACCACAACCAACTCACAAGAAAGAGGTCTTCCCTATGAATCATTTTACATCAGATTTA